>QKDF01000104.1 GCA_003245395.1 Clostridia bacterium | reverse complement strand
AATTCAGCCCATGCGCTGGGCGCGCCGGGAACCATCACCGGCAGCCAGCCGTCCATCGGGACGGCGTCAAAGCCCGCCTTGCGTACCGCCTGTGCCGATAAAGCGCTGGGCGCCACACCGCTGCCGTCCAGGCCGTACAGGCGGCCCTCCGTCCAGATCAACGCAAAGCAATCCGAACCCAGGCCGTTTCCGGTCGGCTCCAGCAGCGGAATGGACGCTGCGACAGCCACCGCTGCATCCATGGCATTGCCGCCGGATTTGAGAATGTCCAGACCAATCTGGGACGCCAGTGGAGAGGAGGTGCAAACCATGCCCCCCTTGGCGTAAACGACGTTTCGGTGTGAGGAATAAGCATAACGCAAGGGGTCAAATTGCAGCATAAAGACATTCCTTTCTGGTTGGCCCGGAGCAGATAAGGTTACAAAAGCGGCATGAAAATGAAAAATAGCATCCGGGAATCTTATTATTTTTGTAAAATGGACGATAAATGAATTGGATAGCTATTTATTGTGTACAGAATATGGCGTTTGTCGTCTGCAAAACGAATTTTTGCAGGATGAAAATACAGCAAAGAGCCATGCAAGTTTCTCTGCATGGCTCTTTGTAAAAATTATTTCATCGTCTGTGCAAATTTTCCAATCTTTTTGTCCATCGTGGAGATGTGCTTGGTCAGCCAATCGATGACCATCTGATTGGCGCTGAGAATTACTGTCAGGTTTCCGCCGGAAGCGGCGTAGTCGCTGCGCAGCTTGGCCAGCTGGGTGATGAACAGTTCGTGTGCCTGTTTCTGGGCGGCATATTCAGGATAATGGATGCTGAGCATATAGGTTTCCTCGTCATGAAAATGCTGCTTGGTGTATGCATCCAGGAATTCCAGAAGCTCTCCGATGTATTCTTTTGTACGATGTTCTTTTCCGGCCTCAAAAAGCTTTTCCGCTTTTGCGAACCAGAGCTTGTGTTGGCTGTCGATTTGCTCCACGCCGACAGACAGATCAGGTGTCCAAGGCATACTCATCGTCTCCTTTTTTCGCTAATACCCTTATTGTAGCCGAGGAGCTTTGATTTTTCAAGTTTTTTCCGCCGTAAGCGACAAAAAATGACAATTTTTAACCGAGCCAGACCAGCGGCCCGACCAATGGAATCCATAAAGATAAGGACGGAACCTATGACCTATAACAACCATTATTTTGCCACGCTCTATGATTTAATCACCTGTATGACAGCAGCGGTAGATCTTCTGGACGTGAAGGTGTCGAATCATCATCAGCGTGTTGCTTTTTTGTCCTTAAGGCTGGCGGAACAGATGAATCTGTCTCTGGAAGAAAAGCGGACGCTGGTTCAGGCTTCGCTGCTGCATGACATCGGAGCCCTTTCTCTGCGTGAGCGCCTGGACCTGTTGAAAGAAGAAACTTCCGGTTCGGAAAGCCACGCGTTGATCGGATCGAGATTTCTGGAGGATTTCCCGCTCTTGCGAGACGAGGCGGAGATCGTCCACTTCCATCATGTTCCCTGGAAAGACGGCGCGGGCCACATGTGTCAGGGCATGGAAGTTCCCATGCTCTCCCATCTGGTGCATCTGGCGGATCGGGTGGCGGTGGAAGTACGGCCGGATGAAAATGTCATCAGCCAGATCAGCAGAATCCGGGAGACGATCCGTGACCGGCAGGGCGAAGTTTTTGTGCCGGAGATGGTAGACGCATTCCTGGAGATCAGTGCACAGGAGGCGCTGTGGCTGGAACTGGTTGCCGGGCCGCGAATCCTGGACTTTTCGGAGGCGCTGTCTCTGGATGCCGTGAAGCTGACGCTGGACGAAGTGGTAGAGCTGACGGACGTATTTGCCCATATCATCGATTTCCGGAGCCCTTTTACTACCCGGCATTCGGCCAGCGTGGCCGCGACAGCCGAAAAACTGGCGGAGCTGTCGGGCTTTTCCGAGAATGAATGTAAAATGATGCGGATTGCCGGCAATCTCCACGATCTGGGGAAGCTGGCCATTCCTGCCGAGATTCTGGAAAAACGGTCCAAGCTCAACCCGGATGAGTTTGATGTGATCCGCAGCCATACCTTTTACACCTACCGCCTGCTCCAGCCTATTCGTGGCTTTGAGATCATCAACCAGTGGGCGGCTTACCACCACGAAAAGCTCACCGGAAACGGATACCCCTTTCATCTGAAGGCCGGCAGTCTTCCTTTGGGTTCCCGAATTATGGCCGTGGCGGATATTTTCACCGCCGTGACCGAGGACCGGCCATACCGGAAGGGAATGTCTTTTTCCAAGACAGCGGACTTGCTTTTGGGGATGGCAGATCATGGCGCAATCTGCCCGGACACGGTTTCTCTTCTGCTTGCGCATCATCAGGAAATTGCCCGGCTTCGGGAGGAAGCAGCCGACCAGGCCGGTATGCAATACGACAGACTCTTTCTGCAGGACTGTGTGTAAGCTTGGGCAAGCGGCGACCCTGAAGAAAACTATAAAAACGGCGCCTCTCGGCTTTGTCCGGGCGGCGCCGCAAATTTTACCATTAAATCCATTAAAAACAATAAATGCATCGTTTTGTAACTTTTGACAAAGGATATTTTATAAAAATTCAGAGCGAAACACGGAAGGGTATTCCCTTTTTGAGAAACATTCGATATAATCAAGAAATACATGTGGGGAAAAGGATGCCCCCGAAGCTGGAAATTTTGTGCAAAATGACACGGAACAGGAAGAGGATAACGACATGAAAATCGTGATTGTCGGTGTTGGCAAAGTAGGCGTAGCGCTGGCACGGCAGCTGAGCGTGGAGAACAGAGTGACTATTGTCGATCAAAATACGCAGTTGATCGATAATATTATCAATGTGCTGGACGTAATGGGCGTATGCGGAAACGGCGCCAGCTACGATGTACAGGTGGAGGCGGATGTGGCCCATGCGGAGCTGCTGATTGCCACTACCTCCAGCGATGAAATCAATATACTGGCCTGCCTGGTTGCCAAAAAGCTGGGCGTTCAGCATACCATTGCCCGCATCCGCAATCCGGAATATGAAAAGCAGCTGCGCTTTATGCGAGGGGAATTGGGACTGTCCATGTCCATCAACCCGGAAAAGGCGACGGCCCGCGAAATTGCCCGTGTGCTGCGTTTTCCCAATGCGGTCAAGCTGGAGTCTTTCTCCAAGGGACGGCTGGAACTGGTGGAATACCGCCTGAATCAGAATTCCCAACTGGAGGGCGTTAAACTGTCTTCCCTCTATGAAAATCTGCGAGTGCGGGTGCTGATCTGTGCTGTGTCCCGGAAAGGGCAGACCATCATTCCCTCCGGCGACTTTGTGCTGAAAACAGGCGACATCATTTACCTCACCTCCTCTCCGCAGGAATTGGAGCAGTTTTTCCGTCATCTGGGTGTGTTTCGAGGCAAGGCGTCCTCCGTCATGATTGTGGGCGCCAGCAGGATTTGCTATTATCTGGCCTCAGAGCTGATGGAGATGGGGATGTCCGTGAAGATCATCGATCAGGACCAGAAACGCTGCGTGGCGATGAGCGAAAAGCTTCCCCGGGCGCTGGTTATTGTAGGGGACGGCACGGACAGCGAGCTGCTGCAGGAAGAGGGCATTCAGCAGGTAGATGCCTTTGTAGCCATTACCGGAATGGATGAAGCCAATATCCTTATGTCCATGAGTGCCTCCCGGCAGTCGGGAGACTGCAAGGTTGTGGCGAAGATCAACCGTAAATCTCTGGTGGATCTGGTTGCCAATCAGGGGATGATTGACAGTGTAGTCTCCGCCGGGGCAATCACAACGGAGTTGATCCTGCAGTATGTACGGGCCATGCGCAATGCGTCGGGCACGCAGGTCAAAACGCTGCATCGACTGGTTGAAGGTGCGGTGGAAGCCTTGGAATTCGGCGTGACGGCGGGCGTTTCGTTTACCGGTGTGCCGCTCAAGAACCTGCAACTCAAAAGCGGACTCCTGGTGGCGGGAATCGTCCGGCAGAACGGCAAGATCATATTTCCCACCGGCGAGGATACCCTGAATCAGGGAGACGATGTCATCATAGTTACCACGGATACCTCCCTGCAGGACATCCGCGATATCCTTCAGTAAAGGCGGAGTACATCATTGAACAATCGGATGATTCAGTTTGTCATCGGTAAAATTCTTCTGGTGGAAGCGGCGCTGCTGCTGCTTCCGATGCTGGTGGCACTTTTTTATAGGGAGCAGGTGATACCGTTCCTCATTCCCGCTGTGCTGCTGACGGGTCTGGGCCTGCTGCTGAGCCTGCGTACGCCGGAACAGACGGGACTTTTTGCCCGGGACGGGCTGGCCATTGTAGCACTGGCCTGGATCTTCATGTCCCTGTTTGGCGCGCTGCCGTTTTATCTGTCCGGCTCCATGCACAGCTATGTGGATTGTATTTTTGAGACGGTCTCGGGCTTTACCACCACCGGCGCATCTATCCTGCCGGAAGTGGAGTCTCTGGGCCGTGCCATTCTGTTCTGGCGCAGCTTCACCCATTGGGTGGGCGGCATGGGCGTGCTGGTGTTCGCCATCGCAATTCTGCCCATGAGCGACGGCCATGGGATGCACCTTTTGCGGGCGGAGGTTCCCGGCCCCACCGTAGGCAAATTGGTCAGTCGGATGAGCGATACCGCCAAGATCCTCTACGGCATCTATCTGGTCATGACGCTGGTTGAGATCGTACTGCTGGTCTTAGGCGGGATGTCTCTGTTTGACGCCTGCATCCACGCCTTCGGCACTGCCGGCACCGGTGGTTTCAGCGACCGCAACCTCAGCGTTGGGGCCTATCAAAATCCCTATTTTGACATTGTAATCGGCGTGTTTATGATTCTGTTCGGCATCAATTTCAGCCTGTATTACTATTTGCTGGTGGGCCGGGCCAGGGAGGTGTTCCGCTCTGAAGAGCTGTGGACCTATCTGGGAATTGTGGGTGCCTCGGTTCTGGCCATCACGGTTGATATTGCACCGATTTATCACTCCGTAGGAACCAGCCTGCGCCATGCGTTTTTCCAGGTTTCCTCCATTATCACCACAACAGGCTATGCCACGGTGAATTTTGACACCTGGCCCTCCTTCTCCAAAGCTATTCTGGTGGCACTGATGTTTGTGGGCGCCTGCGCCGGTTCTACAGGCGGAGGAATCAAGGTCTCCCGGGTCGTCATTCTGGTGAAGACCTCCATCTCCGATATGCGCCGGATGCTGCACCCCAACGCAGTGTCCACCGTGCGCTTCGAGGGTAAGCCCATCTGCGATAAGCAGATCCGCGGTGTCCATACGTTTTTGACGGTGTACCTGATCATCTTCATCGGTTCCATTCTGCTGCTGAGCCTGGAGGGAGCAGACCTGATCACCACATTCACCGCGGTGGCTGCCTGCATCAACAATATCGGCCCGGGTCTTGGAGCAGTGGGCCCGCAGGGAAACTTCGCCGCGTTTTCTCCTCTTGGAAAACTGCTGCTGTCTTTTGACATGTTGGTGGGCCGTCTGGAGATTTTCCCCATGGTGCTGCTTTTTGCACCTTCTATCTGGAAAATCCGGCCGCGCATTAAGTTCCGTCAGCGACCCAATCTGTAAACCGATCCCCTCCGGCGTGACACCGGAGGGGATTTTGCCATTGAGACATGGAAAATGCTTTCGAGATGGAAAAAAGATTGATTTCAGAGGAAAAGAACGGTAAACTGGAAAAACAAAGAACAAGGAAGGCGGATTGGTATGGAACTCAAGAAACCGGGAGTTGCCGGGACGCTGGAATCCAGTGACATCATGGTGACGCTGGAACCTGCGGCCTGCACGGGAATCGACATCGATCTGCAAAGCGCGGTGGAAAAGCAATATGGTCGTGCCATTCGGAATGTGATCACAGATACCCTGCGGGAATTGGGCATTCACAGCGCCCATGTGCTGGCGGTGGACAAGGGGGCGCTGGACTGCGTCATTCGGGCGCGGGTCAAAACGGCCGCTTACCGCGCAAGTGAAGAGACAGACTATCGGTGGAGGGAGGCGAAGCCATGAGGCAGCTGCGCCGGACAATGCTGTATGTGCCGGGCAACAATGCCGGCATGATCAAAGACGCGGGTATTTACCCCGCGGACTGCATTATGTTCGATCTGGAGGATTCGGTTTCAGCCGGGGAGAAGGATGCGGCCCGCTTCCTGGTATATGAGGCGCTGAGCACGCTGGACTACCCCGGGAAGGAATTGGTGGTGCGGATCAACGATCTGAGTTCCCGGCTGGGTATGGATGATCTGGAAGCCATCGTCCGCACTGGAAAGGCTGTTATTCGCCTTCCAAAGACGGAATGTGCCGGAGATGTGCTGGCCTGCGAGGCGCAGATCGCCCGCATCGAACAGGAGAACGGGATTGAAGTGGGCTCCACGGGGATGATGGCAGCGGTGGAGAGTGCGGCGGGCGTACTCAATGCAAAGGAGATCGCCGTTGCCAGCCCTCGCCTGATCGGAATCGCGCTGGGTGCGGAGGACTATGTGACCGACCTGCGAACCAACCGCTCACCCGAAGGGATTGAGCTGCTGTTTGCCCGGAGCATGGTGCTGCTGGCGGCGCGGGCGGCGGGGATCGACGCCATCGACACCGTTTACAGCGAGGTGAATAACGAAGAGGGCTTTCGGGCAGAGGTGCGGCTGATCAAACAGCTGGGCTTTGATGGGAAAAGCGTTATCAATCCCCGCCAGATCAACCCGGTGCATGAGATCTATACGCCGACCCGGAAAGATATTGAAAAATCGCTGGCCATTATGGAGGCCATTGCCGAGGCGGCTCGCCGGGGCAGCGGTGTTGCCGCTCTCAACGGTAAAATGATTGATAAGCCGGTGGTGGAGCGCGCTCGGTATACACTGGAACTGGCCCAGGCCCAGGGGACCCTGCAGAAGGAGGAGGAGCGGATATGGCAAACTTTGACCTGACGCAGATCCCGCACCTGGAGGAGTGCGGAATGCTCCACGGCGCGTTTGATGCCGAAGCGCTGGTGAAGAACTCCAATACCCTGCGGGAGCGGGAAATCCTCCACAATAAGATCGTCCCCAGTCTGGAGGACGCCGTCCTGCGTGCCGGATTGAAGGATGGGATGACCATCTCTTTCCATCATCACTTCCGCAACGGCGACTACATTGTAAATATGGTGTTGGACAGATTGGCCCAGATGGGTTACCGGGATCTGGTGCTGGCTGCGTCCTCTTTGTCGGAGTGCCATGGCCCGCTGGTGCGGCATATCCGCAGCGGAGTGATCCGCCGGATTGAAACCAGCGGCTTGCGGGGCGAGCTGGCCGACGCGGTTTCCCATGGCGTGATGGAGTGTCCGGTGGTGTTTCGCAGTCACGGCGGCCGGGCCTATGCCATCGAGACGGAAGAACTGCCCATCGATGTGGCTTTCCTGGGCGCACCTTCCTGCGACGCCTATGGCAATGCCAATGGATACAGCCGGGACGAAAAAGACGGACTCGCCTGTGGCTCCATGGGCTACGCCAAATGCGACGCCCAGTATGCCAAGCACACCATCATCCTCACGGATCACATCGTCGCATACCCCAACGCCCCCTTCGGAATTCCGGAGTCGGAAGTGGATTATATCGTCCAGGTGGATAAAATCGGCGACCCGCAGGGCATCATGAGCGGGGCCACCCGCTTCACTCAGAACCCCAAGGAACTGCTCATTGCCGAGACGGCTGCCCGGGTCATCGAGGCCAGCGGCCGATTCAAGGACGGCTTTTCTCTCCAGACCGGTACCGGCGGGGCCAGTCTGGCGGTGACGCGCTTTTTGCGGGAGATGATGCTGCGGGACAGAATTACCGCCAGCTTTGCCCTGGGCGGCATCACCGGTTCTATGGTGGAACTGCATGAGGAGGGGCTGATCAAAAAACTGCTGGACGTGCAGTCCTTCGACCTGCGGGCGGCGGAGAGCCTGAAAAACAATCGTTTCCACCAGCAGATCTCCGCGTCCTATTACGCCAGCCCTTTCAATGAGGGTGCGGCGGTCAATCAGTTGGATGTGGTGGTGCTTTCGGCTCTGGAAGTGGACTGCGATTATAATGTCAACGTACTCACCGGCTCCGACGGGGTCATCCGCGGCGCCATCGGCGGCCATCCGGATACCGCATACGGTGCCAGCGTGTCCATTGTGGTCTGCCCGTTGATTCGGGGACGGATTCCCTGCGTGGTGGATCGGGTGGAAACTGTGGTGACCCCGGGGCGGATTGTAGACGTGCTGGTGACAGACCGCGGCATAGCAGTCAATCCGCGGAATCCGGATCTGGCAGAAATGATGAAAGACGCGGGACTTCCTGTCTGCTCCATTGAGGAATTGCGGGACAGGGCGGAGCGGATTGTGGGCCGACCGGACCCCATCTGCTATACGGACAAGGTGGTGGGGATTGTCACCTACCGCGACGGCTCGGTCATTGATGTAATCCGCCAGGTGGCGGAAGATGCGTAAAAAACCCCCGCCGCTGCTTTTAATTGCAGCGGCGGGGGTTTTCAAAGCGGCGTCAAGCCGCGCTTTTTATTTGTACCAGCCGATCGCTTTACTTAAAAAACGCAGATGGTTGCTCAGCAAGTCCGTCATATGCTCTTCGTCTCGGTTTAACAGGGCGTTAAGAAGTTTCCTGTGCTCCAGAAGAGAGACCTGGAAGTTTTCCGGATTGACTTTTCCGACGCTGTATACGAAAAAGACACTGCCGACACTCCAGTTGTACTCGTACAGACGGGTCAGCTGACTGTTGCCGGCCATTTTGATCAGAAGGAGGTGAAAGCGTGTCTCCAGCTTCCGGGCTGTCTCCAGATCCCGAGGCTCCACATGGTCAAACCAATCTGTAATCTGCTGCAGTTCTTCCATGATTTGCGGGAACTTGTCTACGTTTTGGATAGCGGATTTGATAGACCACAGTTCCATCATTGTGCGCATATCAAAGAAATTTTTGATATCCTGAACGGAAAACTCCTTTACAATGGCACCGCGGCGCGGGATCATCTCTACAATTCCCTGGGCAGCCAGACGGTTCAGGGCAGCGACTACCGGCGTGCTGCTGATATTCAGATCCCGGGCAATATGCTGTGGAGCCAGTTTGGCCCCGGTCGGGTAAATACCGGTTTGAATGCGGCGGGTGATCTCACTCAGCGCATATTCCTGCAGCGGCTCTGGATAGTCCATAGGCACACCTCCTTATCTATAAAGTTAAATAAATTCAAAAGTATAGTACCATATTTGGCGATCTTGTCAAGAAAGTTCCTCCTGAACCTTTTGTAGAATTTTTGATTTTTTGAAACATAAAGCTAAAAAAAGCGACGACAATTTGTTTTAAGTTCA
>QKDF01000245.1 GCA_003245395.1 Clostridia bacterium | reverse complement strand
CGGCATTGGGGCGACAGTGGATCTGATCGTGGACTATTACCTCAAATGTCAGCAGCTGCAAAAATAAAAGGAACGGGCCGATTGCGGCCCGTTCCTTTTTTATTGTCCGTCTTTCCGAGGGTTCAGCTTTTCTTCGGGGATTTTCCGCTCCACCAGCCTGTCCTTTACAAACCGGCGAAATAAAGTATACAGCACCGAGCACAGCGGAATGAAAAGGATCATGCCTGCCACGCCCATCAGTCCGCCGCCCAGGATCACCGCCACCAGCACCCAGATGGACGGCAATCCCACCGAAGAACCCACCACATGGGGATAGATCAGATTCCCTTCAATCTGTTGAATAACCAGGAACAGAATTAAAAACATCAGAGCTTTCCACGGGTCTGCCACGGCGATAAGCAACGCACTCACACCGCAGCCGATAAAAGACCCGACCACAGGGATCAGTGCCGTCAGAGCGATTAAAACGCCCACCAAAAAGGCATACGGTATCCGGAACAGGGTCATGGACACCACAAACATAGAGCCCAGAATCACCGCTTCCAGGCACTGGCCAGACAGAAACTTTGAAAAAACGCGGCCCGACAGCGTCAGGATCTCCACAGCCCGATCCGCTGCCGTCTCCGGCAGCAGAGCATACATACACGCCCGGCCCTGACGGCTGAGCTTTTCTTTCTGCAAAAGGAGATACACGGCAAATACCGTCCCGATCAGGAAGGTTGTCACGCCGCTAACCAGGCTGCTCACAAAGACGGCTCCCGAACCCAGCAGCCGATTACCCAAATTCTCCAGCAGCCCCATTGCCTTCTCCGATACGCCTGCCCAGTCGATCTCCCAGCTGAGCACCAGCTGCCTGAGCTCCGGCCAGCGATCCGCCAGGGTGTACAGACGGGTGCGCAAGTCCCCCACAGCCGCCGTCACCTGGGGTGGAAGAGAGATCAATGCCTGCCCCAAATTGGGGACGATCACCAGGGAGGCCAACGTTAAAACGCCCAGCACCAGCACCAGCGTCAGCACAAACGCCAGAGGCCGGCGCAGATGACCGCCCCACCGCGCACGGGGGAACAGATGGCGCTCAATGGCACGCATGGGCACGTTGAGAATGAACGCAATGGCTCCGCCCACCACGAACGGTTTCACCAATCCTAGCAGCCGACCGGCCGCCAGTGCCAGCAGCGACAGGTTCTGCAGCCCCCAATAGGCCGCCAGCACAGCAAACGCCGTCAGGCCGATGGACTTGAGATTCTTCTTGTTCATTTGCATGGCGGTTCCTTTCTTTTCGGGGTCAATCAGCTTTTTATTCCAGCAGCCGCTTCTTCCGCCAGGCTCCACGTCGGAACCGGATCAGGAAAAGCACCGCCCGGATGCACTCGTCGCTGGCCATGGCAATCCAGATACCCACCAGTCCCAGTCCCGCGGCACTGCCCAGCAACCATCCGCCCAGCACCGCCACCAGCCACATGGACACGATGCCCACAGCCACCGGATACCAGACATCGCCCGCGGCGGTCAGGCTGCGCACCATGACGATATTTACCGCCCGGCCCAGTTCCAGGAAAAACTCCACCATCAGAATACGGCGGCCCAGTTCATGAATGGCCGGATCGTCGGTGAACAGCCCGTATATCTGATCGGAGAAGAGGAAAATCAGCAGTGTCAGCGTTTCGCTGATGAGGATTGCCACCCGGAGCGTAGTCCAGACGCGCCGGTTCACTTCCTCAGGTTTGGAGGCGCCCAGCAGATATCCAATCAGGATTTGGGTTGCCTGAGAGATGGCGATGGTGTATACATAAGACACATTGGCCAGGATGCTGGCATACACCTTGGTGGCAATGGCAGCCGTTCCCATAACATTGATAAAGCGCAGGATAAAAATCTGGGAGACGGTATACGACAGTGACTCTCCTCCGGACGGCGCCGCAATAGCCATCAGTTTCCGCGCCATGTCCCTGGGAAACGGGCGCAGCAGGCCCCAACGCAGGCGGATGCCGCATTTTCTGCAGAAAACCCACACCACCAGCGCCAGTCCCAGGCATTTGCTCGCATCCGTGGAGATGGCGGCGCCCAGCACGCCCAGCCGGGGTGCGCCGAGCAAGCCGTTGATGAGTACCGCATTCCCCGCGATGTTGCACAGATTCATCAGCAGAGCGGAGAGCATTACCTCTCGCAAAAGGGAGAAGCTGCGCAGCGCGGCACAGAATACAAAATACAGGCCCTGTACCACCACCGCCCAGCCCACCACCCGGGTATAGAGGCAAGCCTCTTCAAAGGCAGTGGACGGAGTATGCAGCAGCGCAAAAAGCCACTGCGGCCACATGAGTGCCAGCCCCGCCAACAGGCTGAAGGCTCCCACGATCACCGCTCCGGCGGACAGTACTCTGCCGCACTTTTCCCGCTCTCCGGCGCCGATATACTGCGTCATCAGGATGGTGGATGCGGCAGCCATGGCGTCGAGCACGATGATGACTACCGTCATCACTTGGTTGCCGTTGGCGATAGCC
>QKDF01000015.1 GCA_003245395.1 Clostridia bacterium | reverse complement strand
CCGGCAGTCGGGATTTCGTTTTGATGATATTTTCACAAATCGTCTACGGCGTGGTATGCGGCGTGCTGATCGCACTGACGGCATATCCTCTGCTCAAAAAGTTTCAAAGCAGTTCCGCCGGATTTGACTCTGTTTTTGTTCTGGCTGTCGCACTGTTATCTTACGCCGTCCCCTCAGCTTTGGGCGGAAACGGCTATCTGAGCGCATATCTGGTGGGCATTGTACTGGGCAATCGTCCAATTCAGAGTAAACCCGCCCTTGTTCATTTTTTTGATGGCATCACCAGTCTCATGCAGATTCTGATCTTTTTTCTGCTTGGATTGCTTTCGTTCCCTTCCCAGCTGCCGCAGATTGCTTTGCCGGCACTGGCAATCGCCCTGTTTCTGACCTTTGTGGCTCGCCCGGCCGCCGTCTTTTCTCTGCTTACCCCGTTCCATGTCAATCCAAAAGCGCAGCTGCTGGTCGCCTGGTCGGGTTTGCGGGGAGCGGCATCCATCGTTTTTGCAATCATGACAATTTTAAGTCCTGCCTATACCAAAAACGATATCTTTCATATTGTATTGTTCATCGTGCTGTTCTCCATCCTGCTACAGGGGACACTGCTCCCGGTGGCCGCCCGGCGGCTGGGCATGATTGACGATCGTGAGAACGTCATGAAGACCTTCAACGACTATACCGACGAACTGCCTATTCGGTTCATTCAGTTTACCATCAAGTCCGATCACCCGTGGGCAGGAAAAAAAGTCAGTGACCTGGTGCTGCCGCCCGACACCATGCTGGTATCCAGGCAGCGGGATGGCAAGACGGCGGTTCCCAACGGGCGAACCACCGTCTGCGAAGGAGATACTTTTATTCTGAGCGCCAAGGCCTCAAACCCAGGCGGCAGCGGCATTTTGCTCACAGAGGTACAGATTACTCCCGAGAGCGACTGGCTGAACAAGCAAATTTCAGAAATTTCTCTGGAAACGGGGCAGAGAATTTTCCTGATTCGCCGTGGCAACCGAGCCATCATCCCCCAGGGCCAAACCAAAATCAGGGAAAACGATATTCTGGTCATTAATCGATGCCCGTGTCCTGTTTCCTGAGCATGCAAAAGCGCTTCGCATTGATCGAGGGTATCATGTACATTTGAAAATTTTTATTTTATTGCAAATTCCTACATAATCCTGCAATCCATTGCAGCGCAGTTCATCGGTAAACGGGTGCAGAGCCGGAAAAATCCGCCTTGTTCTTTTTCGGAATAAAAATACTGAAAACTCAAAACTTATTTTGGGGCAAATACGTCTATCTTTCAGAACCAAATTTCAGGAAAGAAGTGTCAAATGTGAAAAAACAAGCCATTCTTTTTTCTATGCTTCTGACGGTTTTTCTGACGACAGGAGCACAGGCCTCGGCAAAGGACGAGACGGTGCCCCTGTACCTGGACGAAAAGGCTCTGCCGACGGAGGCCATCGTGGATGAGAGCAGCGTATTTCTGCCTGTGCGCGCGGTGGGAGAGGCTCTGGGGTATGAAGTTGCGTGGCACAGCCAGGACGGTGTGCAGTCAGTCTCTTTGCAAAAAGACGGAGACAGCATAGTTCTGGATCTGACGAACCAAAAGATCAGCGACAACAGCCACAGTTATTATGCCGCGACTACGGACCCCCGGAACGCCATTTTCGTGACCTCCGGCCACACGTATCTGGACGCGTCCCTGCTGGACCCGCTGCTGGCCCTGTATACCGACTATCGGGCGGATCAGAATCAGGTCTGGGTGGAAAGTGCCTCTGAAAACGATATTGCCATCACCACCATAACGGACAACGCGCAGGAACAGCACCTCAAGATGACGGTACAGTATCCTCAGATTTCCGGGCTGCCGGACAGTCAGGTGCAGGATTCCATCAACGCGGTTTTGAAGCAGGCCGCCATGTCAGCCGAAGCCGAAGGACGGCAGAACGCCAAGGAAATGGCCCAATCCATTGCAGATGGATACGGCGGTGCAGTCACACAGGTTGAAACAGACTTTAACTATATCGTTAAGTATAATCAAAACGGTCTCCTGAGCATTGTGCTGACCGACTACCAGTATGCGGGCGGCGCCCACGGAAGCACGGTGCAAAGTTCTTACACCTTCGACTTATCCACTGGCAAAGCTCTTTCTCTGTCCGACCTGATGCAGTCCGACAGCGGCTATACCTCCTATATCGACTCCACAATCCGCTCCGAAATCGACCGGCGCGTAAAGGACGGCGCTCTGTATGAGTTCGAAGAGGGGAAATTTAGCGACATTGGCTCGGATCCAGCGTATTATCTCAGTGAAGACGGGCTCGTTTTTTATTTTCAGCAGTACGCCTATTTCCCCTATGTTGCCGGAATTCAGGAGTTCCTGATTCCCTATACCAGTGTGGAATCCATGCTCAAGCCTGCATTTCAATTTTTGTACACGCAGCCAAAGGATTTGAAAGCTGGTACGACGAACACTCTCTCCGTGGGTGAAATCGGCTCTGTCACACTTTCTGCCAACC
>QKDF01000269.1 GCA_003245395.1 Clostridia bacterium | reverse complement strand
ATGACCGGCTTCGTATAGGGAATGCTGCTTGTCAGTACAGCCCGCGAAAATGTCATCATCGCGGTTTGTATCAGCTCGTCGATATCGCGGACACTGGACAGAGACTCTGTACGCAGTATAATGCTGTCCAGCTGCCCGAGCACCTTGTCATAGTCGGCTCCGGCATCAATTGCTGCATAGCAGCTCAAGGAGCAGAATTTGATCAGGCCGTCCTTCATGGAACGCAGGAAATCTACAGAAGAAAGCTGCTCCACAGAAACATCATGGGGGTTGATGACATTGATCAGCTTTAATAGTTCTGACGTATCTCCCGCCTGAATGGCACCTTTGATTTTCAGATAAGAGCAGTAAGGAAGATGCTTGAAAGGCGCAGCGCTTCTGCGGAATTCGCTGATTGTGCTGTCGCTTATGTCGGAGCGGGTTCCGCTGACCGTCTCCCGGTGGAGTGCCTGTAATGGGATGTCGTCCAGAAGAAGGGACTGAGTCAGACTATAGAGAACACGGCCCATTGAAATAATGCGGTCATTCGAAATAATGGACATCTCCGAATAGGCCGTTTCCAGTATTCTTTGCGTTGAAGCCGGAAAATCTTTGAGGTCAGCCTGCGCAGAAAGACTTTCTGCGTTCGATTTCTGCATAATGACTGGTTCGGTAAGCAGAATGCCCAGCAAATTGCTGCCGCAATATACCGGTACCGCATTAGAAACAAAATTAAACCGGGAAATAAAAGTATAGTATTTTCTTTGGGATTTACTGCCCTGACTTGCGATTTTTTTGAAAAAGTCCACAATCTCGCTGATACCCAGGAGTGCTAGATTTTGCTCAAGGCGGGATTCTGGAACACAGGCAAGAAGCTCCAGGTTTTGATCAAAGCAAAGCGCACCCACGGCTGCTGTTTTATAGAAAGTATCCAGCAAATTATGCACTTCTGTTTTGAATCGGCGCATATCTATGTCTCCTTTGTTTACACATCTGTTGTGTGGATGGAAACAGCCGTTGCTGCAAGCGCTTTGCCAATCGCTGTGTCGAGGTAGACGGCGACAATAGACCTCCCTGATCATTTGCTTTTGACTGCGGACTGCGGATGATACAAGTTCCTGATTTAATCTTATATTATACTAGATTTCGCGAAACGGAATTGCAATAAAATTGCTGAAATTTATAAAATATTGATATTATTTCTCATGAAGTAACAAAATTTACCTGCATTCGACTGTCTTCGGCCGCATGGCAGCACCATAGCAGGCACATTGTTCCGGCATTGCCGCCTAAGAGATAGAGGCTTTTGGCTGTGTCAAAGCGCATGCTTCTGAATGAGAGTGAAGTCAGCATAGGATAGAGAAAGAACAGCAGGCGGATATATGGAAAAAAATGTAATAATTACTGCAACTTGCACAAGATTGCCCTGCATCCAAGAAAACCGTGGTTAAAAGTGACGAAAACAGCGTGGAAGTGTCAAGGTTTTTTTAAAATGTTTGTGAAAAACGCTGTTGACGCTTTTTGAAAAAACAGATATGATAAAAAAAGAAAATGACTTACTATGCGGAGCTTGCAAACACGTATGGGAAAAGGAGTGCTGTATCATGTATACACAGGAGATCACGGTCAACAACGAAGTAGGTCTGCACGCAAGACCTGCTACTTTCTTCATTCAGAAGGCGAATGAATTCAAAAGCGGGATCTGGGTGGAAAAGGAGGATCGCCGTGTGAATGCAAAGAGCCTGCTGGGCGTCCTCTCCCTGGGCATTGTGAAGGGAACCACCATTACTCTGATTGCCGACGGTACCGACGAGAAGGAAGCCGTCGCTGCTCTTACCGATCTGGTCAACAACAACTTCGGCGAATAACACAAGCTCTGCTGAAAACCCTGTGGGAACACAGGGTTTTCTTTTTTGCCCGGGTTTGTTATACTGTGGAAGACCGATGCAAAGGAGGCGAGGACATGACGCGGGAAGAACTGCGGGAAAAGGCCAACGATCTGCCGCTCAAGCCGGGTGTTTATCTGATGATGGACAAGACCGGCAAAGTTATCTATGTAGGCAAGGCCAAAAAATTGAAAAACCGGGTCAGTCAATATTTTCAGGACAGTGCCTCCCATACGGCCAAGACCCGGAACATGGTGTCGCAGGTAGACCGTTTTGACACGATCTTTGTCTCCAGTGAGTTTGAAGCGCTGGTTCTTGAAAACTCCCTGATCAAGCGCCACAGCCCAAAATATAACATCCTCCTCAAGGATGACAAGGGGTATCCCTTTATCCGCCTGTCCAACGAACCGTATCCCCGCTTTTCCATGGTGAACCGTCTGGCGGATGACGGAGCCCGCTATTTTGGCCCCTTCGGCGGCCGGCATGAGACCCGCCAGGCGATTGACGCAGTTTGTGCGGCTTTGAAGCTGCCCACCTGCAGCCGCAGGTTCCCCCGGGACATTGGCGCAAACCGCCCCTGCTTGAATTACCATATGGGAAAATGCGACGGCTTCTGCCGCCCGGAAATGACGGCGGAGGAATACCGCGCCCGGATGGACCAGGCGGCAGAGCTTCTGAACGGGAAGGGAAAGCAGCTGATCCGCCGGATTCAAGAGGAGATGCAGAGCGAGGCGGAGGCTCTGCATTTTGAGCGTGCGGCCCAGCTGCGCGACCGCGCCGCGGCTATTAGCGCACTGAGCAAGCGTCAGACCGTCATCGCCGGACTGTGTGCGGATACGGATATCTGGGGCATTTGGAAAGGCGCCAAGTGCTGCTACGCCGTGCTGCATGTGGAAGACGGGCAGCTGACCGGGCGGGAGACAGAGCTGTTTGCCGTTCCAGGCGACGAGGAAGAAGGGGAGATGCTGGCGGCCATCACCGCGCAGTATTACCTGCCCCGTGCATTGCTGCCGCATGAGATCCTGCTGCCTGCGGATTCCGGGGACTGCGAAGAACTGTCCCGGGTATTGACGGAGCGGGTGGAGCACCGAGTCTGGGTTCATGTACCCCAGAGAGGTGAGAAGGCGGAGCTCCTGACCATGGCCCGGCGCAACGCCATGGAAGAAGCCGAACGAGCCACCAGCAGGGAAGAACGCGCAGATCAGACGCTGCGGCTGTTGGCAAAAATGACCGGGCTTCCGGAGGTTCCAGGACGGATCGAATCCTTCGATATCTCCAACACCGGCTCAAGCGATATTGTAGCCTCCATGGTGGTCTACGCCGGAACACGACCGCTTAAAAGCGCCTATCGGCGCTTCCGGATCAAGGAGCTGGAGGGGCATCCCGACGACTATGCCTCTATGCGGGAGGTGCTGCGCCGGAGACTGCAGCACTGGCGGGACGGAGATGAGAAATTTACACCCCTGCCGGATCTGTTTTTGATCGACGGCGGAGTAACCCACGCCCGGGCTGTGCAGGAAGTGACTGAATCCTTCGGCGTGGATGTGCCTATTTTCGGAATGGTGAAGGATGACCGTCACCGCACCCGCGCTCTGGTAACACCCGAGGGACGGGAGATCGGCATTGCGGCGAACCAGGGTGTGTTTTCTCTCGTCGGGCAGATCCAGGAGGAAACTCACCGCTTTGCCATCACATTCAATCGGGAGTCACACCGGAAAGGGGCGCTCCGCTCCGCACTGGACGACATTCCGGGGGTGGGGCCCAAGCGGAGAGAGGCACTGCGAAAACGGTTCGGAAGTCTCAAAGCCATCCGCTCCGCCACGCTGGAAGAACTGTGTGAGATCCTGCCCACTTCCGCTGCAGAGTCGGTGCATCGCCATTTAAACGGAACAGATTTGTCGAAAAAAGGAGAAATTGAGCTGGAAGACAATTGACATTTTGCTGGAAATTGTCATTGCCTTGAAGATATAAAAGGGCAATTACGTTCATTCGCTTGGAATATGCGAAACTTCAACTAGAAATAGGTCGGATTCAGGCGACTTGTGCCTATATCTTGTGGGAAGCAGCATCTGGTGAATTTGTTAAAAATGTGCATGGGAATTTCGTTGAAATTGAGGGATATTCAAGTTATAATGGTAAAAAAGGGTAACATAACTAGTTTATGCAAATTGATGAATTTGCTGCAAGAGAAGGGGGGAGCGCACCATGCCTGTGATTATGGGGATCGGTGCGTTTGCCTTTTTTTTTCTAAGCGACTATAACGACTGGAAGCTAGCCCGGCGGTACCTGAAGTGGTGCTTTCCGGCAGGGGCTGCGCTTCTGGCTGTGGCTACGGGGCTGGATGCCGTGCGGGGGGAAGCCCTGCTTTCCGGCTGGCCCCGGGGCTTGTTTTTTATGCTGGCGGCTGCTTTCGGCGGGCTGTTGGTGTACACCTTGTTTTTTGCCCTGCCCACACAAGCATCTTATGCCTGTCCGGGTCAGGAGCGGCCGGTGGTAACCCGCGGGCTGTACGCCCTGTGTCGGCATCCGGGAGTTTTATGGTTTGTGGGGCTGTATGGATGCCTTTGGCTGGCTACGGGAGTTTCGTTTATGACGGCTGTGCTCTACAGCGTTTTGAATTTTTTGCTGGTGCTTTTTGAGGATCGGTACGTGTTTCCCGGCAGGCTGGCGGGTTACGCCGCATATTCCAGGGTAACGCCGTTCCTGATGCCCACGGCAGCCAGTTTTCGTGCCTGCTGCGGCCGAAGCTGAGTTTAGGAGCCGGACCAGAGAGAGGGGAGGGGGAATTCCGTTGCGCTTTGACGAGAAGTTGAATAAAGTCAATCATGAGCAGCTCTGGAGAGAATACTGCGGCTTTTTGGACATGGATCTCTCCGAGTATATGTACATCCAGCGGAGGCTGATGGAAGAACAGCTTCATCTCTGGAGCGCCTGCGGTCTGGGCAGAAAGCTGCTGCGCGGCCATGAGCCCAAAACGATCGATGAATTGCGGGAGATGCTCCCGCTTACCACTTATGAGGATTATGCTGATGTGCTGCTGGCCAAACGCAGTGAGATGCTGTGTGATACGCCGGCCACCTGGATTCAGACGACCTGGGAGGGCGGACTGCGCCCCACCAAAATGGCCCCTTATACCCGCGAGATGCTCAATCGCTATCGTCACAATCTGATTTCCACCGTTATGATGGCGTCTGCAAAGGAGAAGGGCAATTTTGAGGTGAAGAAAGGTTTCCGGGTGCTCTATGGCGGCGCGCCGCTGCCGTATGCCACGGGGTTGATGCCCTCCCTGTTTGATGAGGATTTGAAACTTGTGTGGCTTCCGGACAGCAATGCCAATTCCGACCTTTCCTTTACGCAGCGGATAAAAAAGGGCTTTTCCATGGCCCTGTCCGGAGGTGTGGATTACTTTTTTGCCATCGGCAGTGTTGCAAATTACATTACCGAGAACTTCAGTAAAAGCACCGGCGGCTCGGGGGGAAAGAAGAAGATCTCCTTCCGCCATGCCGTACGCTATCTGCGGGCAAAATATATCTGCCGCAGGGATGGACGACCGCTTCTTCCCAAGGACATCTTTCATCTGAAAGCATTTTTCTACGGTGGAACGGATGCCCACTGTTACCGCGACCGACTGGCGGCAGCTTGGGGAATTATGCCGACGGAAGCCATTCTGGGGACTGAGTCCACTTGTCTGGGCGCCGAGACATGGGAACACAACGGTATGGTTTTCTTTCCTGATTCCTGTTTTTATGAGTTCATTCCAGAGGAGGAAATGAACCGCAACCTGCGCGATCCCGCATACCGACCTCGTACCTGTCTAATGGACGAGGTGACGACCGGGCAAAACTATGAATTGGTCATCAGCGTTTTCCACGGGGGCGCATTTATGCGCTATCGGATCGGGGATGTATTCCAGTGTGTCAGTGCGGGACGGGGAGAACTGCCCCGGTTTGCGTATGTGGACCGTGTACCCGATGTGATCGATATTGCCGGTTTTACCCGGATTACTGAAGAATCCATGAAAGAGGTCATCCGGCTGTCCCGCCTGAATCTGGGAGAGTGGGTGCTGAAAAAAGAATACGACGAGGGCAATAACCCCTATCTCCACTTGTTTGTGGAGATCCCACCGGAGGCGCTGGGGGAAGAGGTCGTGGTACGCCGGGTGCTTGAGCAGCATCTGTCTGTCTATTTTCAGTATTTTGACAGCGATTACAGCGATTTGAAAAAGCTTTTAAATATGGAACCTCTCCAAATCACAATTCTGAAAGCGGGCACGATTACGGGATATGAGCGGGAGAGGGGACACAGACTTTCGCGGATTAACCCCAATATGCTGGATTTGCAGGGCTTGCTGAAATATCAGGCCCGTGCCTATTATCCACCATGGGAGGCGACTGTGTGATGAGTGGCGTTCCTTTCCTCTATGTAAACGTACTGGCACTCTTCGGGTTTGCCCTGATGTTCAGCGTCTTCATGGCGGCACGGAAAACCACTGAGATCCGTGCGTTCTTGTTTCTGATAATTGACTGCTTGACCTGGACAGGCGGCTCGATTCTGATGCGCCTGCAGACGTGGCCTGGAGTGCCCTTCTGGTACTATGTATCTCTGCTTTCCATTTTCTCCACGGAATTTCTCTTCTATCTTTTCCTGCACAGATTTGCGCGGGAACGGGGAAATCTGCTGTTGTGGATTTTCTTTGCCGGCACAGTGCTTCTGGTGCCCGGCACGATCACCGGCTTTTTTCTGGCGCCTCCGACACTGATCTATGGCCCGGACGGCTCTGTATTGTTCACCTATACCGTTAATTGGCATATGGTGTTTCCCTGTATCCTGTTTGTGGGCGTGATTTTTGCCTCTTTACTGCTTCTGCTTCGCATGGCACGGGAGGAAGGCGGCCAGCCCTCAGGCGCGTGGATTTTGTTCTGGGGCGGCCTGGTTATGCTGGCTGGCAACATGCTGCAAATTTTGCTGCCGGGGAATATCTTCCCGTATGATACTCTGGCCGGCGTGGTGTTTGCCGGCATGGTGGCGTTTGCGCTATACCGCCGACGCCTGTTCCGTATGACGCTGGCAATCTCTCACGGATTACTGACCATTACAACTGTGTCTGTATACGCGTTGCTGGGAATTTTTTTCGTCAGACCGGTTCAAAGTTTTCTGGAGAATGTTGTGGGCCTGGCGCCGGACCTCTCTGTCGTACTGGTTTCCGTCATGCTGGCGGGAGCATTGCTGGTGACCTACACCGGGATGCGAAAACTGATCAATGTTCTGTTTATCCGTGAGGAGAAGCAGAATAACCGTCTCAAGCAATTTTCTTCCGATGTGACCCAAAGCCTGAGTACCGGCGCCATCATGCAGAAGCTGGCGGACGTTGTTCAGGAGGAAATTCCGGTGGAGCAAATTTATATCTGCCTGCCGGATGGGAATCATTTTGAGGCCCGATACAGTGCAAACCCACTGAATCCGCCTACGTTTTCTATCGACCGAGACAGCCCTAAGATCCGTTATCTGCAGGAGCAGGAGCCGTATCTGATCGTACGGGATTACCACTGTACACCGCATGCCATCTCCGACTGGGCTGCGGAGAAGGAGCTGTTTCAGAGACTGGACATCGCCTGTATGGTGGCAATGCGCAACGGAACTGAAATTATAGGTCTGATGCTGCTTTCTTCCAAATTTCGGGGGCGGCCATTCGGCGCCTCGGAAATAGGCTTTCTGGAAACAGTCAGTTCCATTGCGTCTATGGCGCTGAAAAATGCGGGGCTTTATGAGCAGATGTATCGGGAAGCCCGCGTTGATCCGCTGACTGGAATGTATAACTATCGCTATTTTATCGAGCAGCTGGACGAACAGTTCACAGCCTGCGGGCAGGATGGGCTGACCCTGATGTACATTGATGCGGATGATTTCAAGTTGTACAACCAGCTGTATGGCGTGGGAGAGGGCGATATTGCTCTGTGCAGGATCGGTGAAGTTATCCGTCTGTGCGTAGGCGACAGCGGCGCTGTATACCGAACCAGTGGGAAGGTATTTGCTGCCCTTCTGCCCAAACAGGACAGCAGCCGGGCACAGATCCTGGCCCGGGAGATCGGAGTCCGGGTTGTGGACATCAATCATGTGAGAGAACGCCGGCATCTCAAGCCTCTGTCTGTCAGTATCGGAATTTGCTCGGCCCCATATGCCGCGTCGAGCGCCAAGGAGCTCATGGACAATACGGATTTGGCGACCTACAACGCCAAGCAGAGCGGCAAGGATCGGGTTGTGGTGTTCCGCGGTGCCACGGATATGTCGGCCCAGCGGCTGACAGAACGTACGAACGCCATTGTGGAACATCTGGAGCGCAGCAATGGCGCTGAGCGCGGTGCAGTTGGTGCCATCTATGCCCTGACCGCAGCGATTGACGCGAAGGATCACTATACGTTCGACCACAGCAAAAATGTTGCGCGCTATGCCGCGTGTCTTGCGCTGGCGGTAGGTTTGAACGAAGAGCAGGTCTATACCATCTATTCTGCGGGCTTGCTGCATGATATCGGAAAGATCAGCATTCCCGAGGATATCCTGAACAAAAAAGGAGCCCTTACGGAGCAGGAGTACAGTCTGATGAAGGGGCATGTGAACAATTCAATTGAGATGATCCGGCATTTGCCGGAAATGGACTATCTAATCCCGGCTGTCTTGGGTCACCATGAGAGGTGGGACGGCGGCGGCTATCCCCGTGGAATTACGGAGGAAGAAATTCCTGTCAGTGCCAGGTGTCTTGCGGTGGCTGACGCATTCGATGCTATGGTGAGCAACCGCCCATATCGCAGAGGACTACTATTGGAGGATGCGCTGATGCGGCTTGAGGAAAGCGCGGGAACGCAGCTGGATCCTCATCTGACGACTATATTTACTCAGATTGTTCGTTCTGGAGATATCTTTCTGCCTCCACAAGTTCGTCGGCACAGTGCAGCGCCGGCGGAAACAGCCTAGAATTTTCAAGTTCAAAAGGGCGGAGCCTTGTAAAAGGCTCCGCCCTTTTTTGGCTGATCGGCGCAAAAACTCAACCGGATCAGTCAAAAATTTCCCGCTGAAAAGGGTCCTGCACAAGCCGGATATCCGCCACGCCCTGTAGTAATGCCGCGCCTTTGGCGGCCGCTTCCCGATATCCCCATCGATTGTTCTCCGCAAACGGAAGATGATAAATCACCAGATGCTTCGGGCGGATGTACTGTTCGATGAACTGCCGCCCTTTCCGTAGCGTGACCCATGGAAAATCCAGCAGGGCCAGATCAATGCGGGAATTTCCTACGAATGCAGCCAGTTCCGGGTTGGAAACCGCACAATCACCGGCAATCAGAATCCGAAACCCCCCGTCGTCGATTATGCAGCCGTAATTTGGAACGGCGGCATACTGGGCTCCTTCGTGAGTCAGGCGGGCGAAATCAAAAGTAAGTCCGAGCAGAGAAAAACAGCATCGTTCTCCGGTCAAAAGAAGCTGATCCGGGAACTCTCGCTCCGGCAGGATCAGCTTAGCGTCGGGAAAGCTCATTTTGGCCTGAATTGTGAGATTCCGGGCATAATGATCAGGGTGACAATGCGTGTAGAAAATGACATTTGGATTATTGAAGTCCGGGTGTGTCTGTAGTGTTTCTAAAATGTCAGGAGTCACAGCGGAAAATCCCGGTGTCCTTTCATTGTGCAGGGCATCGGACCAGATACGAACTGGCCCGCAGTGCAGAGCGACACCTGCGTTGGCGCT
>QKDF01000262.1 GCA_003245395.1 Clostridia bacterium | reverse complement strand
ATGACATTGGCAAAAACGCCAATTACTGTAACCGAAATCAGGGTAACGAGCAGAAATGAGGAAATCAGCTTAAAGCGAAGTGTTTTCATTAAGTCCCTCCGAACTTATAGCCTGTTCCGTGAATGGTGATGACATAGCGGGGCGTTTTGTGGTCTTCCCCCAGCTTTTGCCGGATGTTCTTAATATGCGTGTCGATTACTCGATCAAAACCCTCAAAATTTTCTCCAAGAGCAAATTGGATCAGTTCTTCCCGCGTAAATGCCTTGGATGGATACTTTGCCATGGTCATGAGAATTTTATATTCATTTGGAGTCAGGGAAATCTTCTGGCCGTTTTTACGCACTTCATGGCGCAGCCCGTCAATCACCAGCTCTCCATCATGAAAAGCAATTTCACTGGCCAACGGAACTGCTTCCGCGGACACCCGCCGCAAAACAGCCTCCACTCTGGCGACAAGCTGCTTCGGACTGAATGGCTTGGTCTGATAATCGTCTGCCCCGATTCCCAGTCCGTTGATTATATCGGCGTCCTCAACTTTGGCTGTCAACATGATAATGGGAACTCTGGACTTTTTTCGGATTGCCGTACAGATATCCTCTCCGGACAGATCGGGGAGCATCAGGTCAAGGACGATCAGTGCTGGCGAAACCTTTTCAAACAAATCCATGGCCTGGATGCCATTGTGAGCGCAGAAGACCTGGAAGTTTGCGTTTTCCAAGTAAGATTTTATGACCTCTGTAATTTTTACTTCATCATCTACAACGAGGATCGTCTTCTTTTGAATCATGCAATGTCTTCCTTCTCTTCCAGTCAGATTGATGCGACAGTATCACCGGAAACCTTGCAGGCATTTTAGGGCTTCCACAGATCAGGCTCCACATCTGCAAAGGACTTGATGGATGTTCTTATCATTATATCATCGAAGCCGATGGCTGAAAAGTCATTGCTGATTTTCAGGGCAGATTCGACGGAAGTTGTGCTCATGTGCGGTGACCCGAACAAGGTTTCTACGACAATCGCTCTGAGCCGGACCATCATTCGGAAGATCAAGCAGAATCTCTTCCGGGCTCTCATTTGCAACCCGATCGGCATTCCTTTTGCTGACGGAGTCGTCATCCCCCGCAGCAGGAGGGCAGCTGATCGGAGCCATCGTCCTGCGTGGCAGCCACGGTACCATCCCCACCGACTACCGTGATGTTGGAGCGCACCATGCCCATCCAACAGCTGAAGGCAAACGTGCCCGATTTATCCGGCGTGAATTCAATCATATTTTCACCGGTTTTCAGATCCACCTGCAGATTGTACTCCGGGACGACGATGGAGTTGTTGCACCCGGTTAAGGAACCGTCGGGCGCGTTCAGCGTCCATTTGACGGGGATTCCCTGCTGGACACTGATTGGCTGGTATTCCCCGGTACTCATGGTGGATGTGACATATTGCACGCCGTCCTTCACTGTGGCCACGGCTGCGTCCTCTGCACTGGTTCCGTCGTCCGTGCTGTCTGCCTGGAAGGTTTCTGCCGGCCAGATCATCGTTTGCAATTTACTGACCTCCGCCTTGATGGCTGCAATATCAGCTGTTTTAAGATTGTCCACGACCTTCACATACCCATAAAATGCGTTGTCAGCGGTGGAAAAATCAAAGCTGTCGGCAGGTTCGAAGGACAGTGGGTTGTCGCCCGAGCTGATCGGAAGCTGCGCTGCATAGCTGGGAACCAGAAGCTGGGTGTCTTTTTCTGCGCCCGAAGCGGTGTTTTTGATGTCCCACAATACATAAAGATCAGACTGAATGACCACAATCGCCGGACGGAAGCCTTCGTCGGTCAATTCGATGGTAACCTTCTGAACTGGATAGTCCTCATAGGTGGTTTCTTTGGCAACGGCCACGCTGTCGACGGGAATCTGATAGCCAGCGGGAACAGGCCCGGATGAATCTGCGTTTTCTCCATACCCGCCGCCCGTACTGGCGCCATCTGACGATTCACCCGGGGATACTGCGTCCCCGTCTGTTACAGTAATCGTCCCGTGGATCATACCCATCCAGCAGTTATACTGAAATTTCCCCGTTTTGGAGGGCGTAAACTCAATTGTGTTTTCTCCGGGTTGAAATGCATAGTTGGTGATCCCATATTCCTGAATATTGACTTTGTAGTTGCAGCCGTTGATGCTGCCCTGGGGAGCGTTAATGACCCATTTGACCGGTGTCCCGGCCTGCACGGTAATATCGGGATAACTGCTGGAGGAAAGGGTGCTGGTGATGACCTGTTTGCCATCTACAATCTGGGCGCTGCTGTCGGTCGCACTGCTGCTGTCAGCGGCGCTTACGCTCCAGATGCCGATGGCGGCAACGGCCAAAGCCGCGGTGGCCATGGTCGAAATGGCCCTGTGAGATGATTTTGGGAAAGGAATGCTGAACACGATTCCAATTGCGCAAAGGCCCACGATGACGGGGAGCAGAAGGTCGGGTGGCAGCAATCCGGAAAGACTTCCGCCCTGTGAAAACATTGCCAGGCCAAGAACGACAACCAGCACGGCCCCAACACGCAT
>QKDF01000306.1 GCA_003245395.1 Clostridia bacterium | reverse complement strand
ATTCAGGCGGCTGCTCTTTCATTCGACTCATCGCCCGCAGCTGCAGCGGGATCGCAAGCGCCAGGGCCAGTACATCGGCTACCGGCTGAGACAGCAAAATGCCCGGAAGTCCAAAGAAATGCGGCAGCAGCACCACCGTGGGAATAAAAAATATCCCCTGTCGCGCCATGGCCAGCAGCGTGGCTGGAACAGTATCCCCTGTGGTCTGGAGCGTCATATTGCTCATCACCACCCAGGACGACAGCGTGAATGTAACACATTGGAACCGCAGTGCAGCCGCACCGGTAGCCACCACCTGGGGGTCATTCCGGAAAAACGCCACAATCTCAGGCGCAAATATCCAGCCCAGAGCGGAAACCGTCAGCAAAAAGCCGGTGGAGCTTTTCACACAGAACCAGAAGCCGTCCTTCACCCGGCTGTACAGTCCGGCACCATAGTTGAATCCGCAGACCGGCTGGAATCCCTGCCCAAAGCCGATCAGCGCCGAAGCGCCGAACATCATCACCCGGGACACCACCGCCATAGCGGCAATCGTCGCGTCTCCGTAGACCATGCAGGATCGGTTCAGGCAGATCACCGCAAAGCTGGCCAAGCCCTGCCGGGCAAGGGAGGGCAGGCCACCACGGACGATCTCCCGAAAATAGTCCCAGTGCAGCTGCAGGTTGGAAAGCCGCGGGCGCAGATTCCCGCCGCGGCCGCTTTGGATCAGCAGTACGCAAAAGCTGACAAACTGGCTGATCACCGTGGCCAGCGCCGCGCCGGACACGCCCATACCCAGGCCGAAGATCAACAGTGGGTCCAGTCCGATATTCAGCACCGCGCCGACGGTGATCCCCACCATGCCATAAGCCGCGCTGCCCTGAAAGCGCAACTGGTTGTTCAGCACCAGAGAAGAAGTCATCCACGGCGCGCCCAGCAGAACAACGCCCAGATAGTCCTTGGCATAGGGCAGGATCGTATCTGTTGCTCCCAGCATTCCCGCCAAAGGCGCAAGAAGCAATTCCCCCAGCAGGCAGATGACACCGCCTGCCGCCAGCGCCTGGAAAAAACCAGTGGAAGCCATCATGCCCGCCTTTTGCGATTCCTGCCCGCCCAGCTGTCGGGAGATATAATTCCCGGAACCCTGTCCGAAGAAAAAGCCCACCGCCTGGATCACCGCCATCAGGGAAAACGCCACGCCCACCGCTCCGGTGGCGCTGTTGCTGTCCATCTGCCCCACAAAGTAGGTGTCCGCCATATTATAAAACGCCGTCACCAGCATACTGAGTATGCACGGCGCGGCCAGTTCACACACCAGACGTCCCACCGGACGCGTAGTCATCCTGATGTACTTTTCTTCGCGCTGATCCTCCACAGGCTTTCCTCACTCCATTCTGAATTTGCCATAAGTTTTTCATCTTTGTAAAATCTACATTGTATCAGTATGCCACAACAAACTCCGCCTGACAATAGGGTGTCTCCGCAAAAATTGAACGGACTCTCCGGAGGCAGGCTTGCCCCCGGGAGTCCGCAATGCAGGAATCTGCCTCAGCGCAGGTCCTTCAGATGCTCCATATTGGTGCGCACATCATCGCAGCACTTGTGGAAGGCGGCCTTCTCCTCGTCGGTGAGCGGCAGCTCCACGACTTCCTCCACACCGTTTCTTCCGATGACGGCGGGAACGCCCACAAACAGGCCGGATTCGCCGTATTCACCGCACAGCTCGCAGCTGGCGGGCATGATCTGCTTCTCGTCGTGGAGCACAATGCTCACCATTCGCGCTGCCGTGGTGGAGATGGCGTACTCCGTACAGAATTTACCGGAGAAGGTGGCCCAGCCTGCGCCGATTGCCTCTTTCTGCAGTGCAGCCCGGTCAAACTGAAACCGGGGGTCTCCGGTTTTGGCCCAGTCGTCCAGAGAGCGGCCCCGGAAGGAAACCGCGGACCAGGCCGCGATCTGGGACGCGCCGTGCTCACCGAGCATATAGGCGGTGATGGACTTGTGATCGATGCCCGTCTGGCGGGCCAGAGTGGAGATCAGCCGCGCGGTATCCAGACCCGTGCCGGTTCCGAAGACACGGCCCTTGGGCAGGCCCAGCCCCAGCGCCAGCTGCCGGGTGACAATATCGCAGGGGTTGGTGATATTGACCAGCACACCGTTGAAACCCGACGCCTTGATCTTGTCCACATAGCTGTTGACGGCAGGAATCGTGAAATCCATCTCCATCAGACGGTTGGTCGCACCCCGGAGCAGGTCGATCTTGCCCGTGGCATTCACGATGACATCGCAGTCGCCCAAATCGGCAAAGTCCCCTACGGAGACGCGGACGCGGTGCGGCAGATAGGCCACGGTATCAAACAGATCCTGGCACTCGCTTTTGACCTTGGCCTCATTCATATCCACCAGCACCAGCTCGTCCGCAATGCCCTGGATGGCGAGGGAGTACATGACGTGGGCGCCTACATGGCCCAGTCCGATAATGCCAACTTTTCTTGTTTTCACAATTGTTTCCTCCTGCATTTTCATTTTAATGTATCCGGAATCCGGCGTACCAATACGCCCAAACTC
>QKDF01000191.1 GCA_003245395.1 Clostridia bacterium | reverse complement strand
CAGCCGCCCAGTCATCTCCAGCGCATCGGGCGTCAGCTTTTCATAACTGCCTGCCAAAAATACCCGCACCCGTACTCCCGCCAGAAACAGGAGACGGGCCACAGCGATACCGTCCCCGCCGTTATTTCCGCTTCCGCAGAAGACAACTGCTTTGCGGCGTCCGGGAACACCCGCAATCAGCTCCAACGCAGAGGTGCACATTGCCTGTGCTGCCCGCTCCATCAAATCAGCAGATGGAATATGCCGTTCCATGATTGCACGGGAATCCAGATCCCGCATCTGTGCCGCTGTCGCCAGTTTCATTCCAATCGTCTCCTTTTTGCCCGTTTTCCACCATTATAAAGACTTTTTATAGGTTTTTCAATCTCCAGACTTCTCTGATTGCTTGACACCGACCGGAAAAGCCGTTACTCTGGAATGACAGAAAAAGCGGGTGGTGAACGCATTGTGAGACACATGTCCTTCAAGCAAAAGCTGTTAATAATCGGAATCATTCCCATCGTTGTCCTGGGATCGTTAATCGGCTATCTTTCCTACAGCCACGCCCGCAATACCGTGATTGCATCTCAGAAGGGCGTTGTGGCCGACACTGTGTACCGCACGGACATGAACTTGAGCACAAAGGCCCGCTACATTATGGAATCTGTCCGATCCATGGCGGAAAGTGATCCGGCCAAGGATCTGGTAAACCACACGGATTCGGCCGCAGACAAAAGTGAACTGGAGTATTATGCGACAAACCTGAGCCGCGCAATCACTGCGGTTTCCAGTGTCAGTCTGCTCAGCCATGGTGAACTGCTGTTTTCTACGGCGGATACCGCCTTGGCGTCAGGCTCTCCGGCCGCGGCGGCCTATGAGGCCAGCGCAGCGGAAAACACGCAAAAGGTTTACTGGTCCAACCTCAGTACAGGACTGTACCAGACGCCCGAAGGAAAGGAAGCCAGCTCCGTGATTGCGGCATACACGGCCGTCTGCGATGATGCCGGGGAAATGGTGGGGCTGCTTGTGGTGGAGATGTTCTCGGATTCTTTCAGTACGCTGCTGCTGGAAAACCAGAACTTGCTGCGGTATCAATACACGTATATGGTAGACCGTGGCGGGCGGGTTATTTGCAGTGACAAGCGCGTGGATGTTGTCTGGCGTACCTTGATCAACAAGCGTTTTCAGGACGGTGACCGCCGCTTTATTTTTGAATGGGACGGCCAGCCGTACTATGTGTGCGGACAGTACAATGCATTTACCGGATGGCGCACATTTTCCGTGATCAGTGTGGAAAACCTGTTTCCGCAGGCCAGCTCCCTGCGCACTTACAGTGCGCTTCTGGTGGCTGGTGCGCTGGTTTTAATGCTCCTGTTCATCCTATTGATGTACCGCTCTATCACAAAGCCTCTCAACGATCTGAGCAAAGCCATGAAAACGGTTCAGGACCATAATTTCGAGCTGCAGCTTGCCAATGGTTACCATGATGAAATTGGACGGCTGACGGACTCGTTCAATCAGATGGTCCATAAAATCAACAGCTTGATCCGGGAGGTTTATCAGGAGAGGCTGGCACAGAAGAACGCGGAGCTGGAGGCGCTCCAGGCGCAGATCAATCCGCATTTTCTGTACAACACACTCGATTCCATCAACTGGATGGCCATTGAACGCGGAGAAATGGATATCAGCCGAGTCATCGTGGCACTGGGCAAGCTGATGCAATACAGTATGGATACCGAGCAGACACAAACAACTCTGGAGCAGGAGTACGCCCATCTGGAGGACTATCTGTGTGTGCAGAAGAACCGACTGGAAAACCGGTTGGAATACCACCTGGAGATGGACACGCAGGTAAAGAACCTGAAAGTGCCGAAGCTCATTTTGCAGCCGTTGGTGGAAAATGCGATTAAGCACGGGATCGAGCCATCCGGTAAACCAGGCACCATCCGGGTTGCATCCAGCCTGTGCGGAGAGGAAATCCGGATTACGGTGGAGGATAGTGGCTGCGGGATGAGTACCGAACAGCTGGATGTGGTGCGCAGAGGCTGCGCCGACGGAGACTGGGCAGGGATTGGGCTGCGCAATGCCGTGCGGCGGCTGAAATTGTTTTTTGGAGATGACAGCCGCATGATAATCCAGAGTGCTCCGAATCAGGGGACCATCATGACCTTGATCCTGCCTGCCACTGAAAAAAGGGGGAATCATGAACATTCTGATCATTGACGATGAGCCGAAAATCCGCCACGGGCTGACACATCTGCTTGGGTCTCATGCGGGCTGGAATGTGATCGGGGCGTTTGCCAATGCGGCTTCGGCGCTGGATTTTCTGTATGAATCCGACTGTGATGTCATCATCAGCGATATCAAAATGCCCGGAATGTCAGGGCTGGATATGATTCAGCAGATCCGCGGGCACAATCAGGAGATCCCGATTATTATTCTCAGTGGGTATGGTACTTTTTCTTTTGCACAGCGCGCCATTGAACTGGGAGTGCGAAAGTATTTGACAAAGCCCACCAATCCGGCAGAACTGATCGATGCGCTTGAATTGGTTGAGACCGAGCGGACG
>QKDF01000254.1 GCA_003245395.1 Clostridia bacterium | reverse complement strand
CATTTGATTCAGTCTCCGCGAAAAAAGAACACACCCACGCCGCCGATGCCCAAATGCACCGCCAGCACCGCGCCGATCTCTTCAATAAGGAAGCTGCACGACGGCAGACGTTCCGCCAGCATGTCCCGCAGCTTTTCCGCCGCCTCCCGGTCATCGGCATGCGCGATGCCGATCACCTGGCCTGTCCGGTTTCCAATCCGTTCGGCCGTGATTTCCACCACCCGGTGCATGGACCGCAGGCGACCCCGCACCTTTTGGATGACTTCGATCTCTCCGTTTTTCACATCCAGCACCGGCTTGATGTCCAGCAGGTTGGCGGTATATCCCATGGTGCGGGAAACCCGCCCGCCACGAACCAGCCAGCTCAGATCCGAAATCACGAACACATGCTCCACATGATCGATCAAAACCCGGCACCGCTCTGCCAATGCGTCAAAATCCGCGCCGTTCCCGGCCATATTCGCTGCCTCCATGGCGATCAGGCCCGTGGCAAATGACCCGCTGCGGGAGTCCAGAGCCTTGATTTTGCGTTTGGGATACGCCTCCTGCAGTTTTTGGGCAATTCCCTCCACCAATGCACAGGTACCGGACATTTTAGAGGAAAACAGCAGGCACAACACATCGTCTCCGCTTTGCAGCAGTTTTTCCAGCGTACGGTATGTGTCCACCACATTCACCTGCGCCGTGCCGGGCAGCACGCCTTTGCGCATCAGGTTGTAAATCTGCCGGGTGGTGATAGTCACCCGATCCAGATATTCCTGTTCCTCCGCAAGAATATGCAGCGGCAGAACGGTGATTCCGTGCTCACGGACGAATTCAGCCGGCAGATCGCAGGTACTGTCAATGACGAGCCTGGTCATTTTGCGGCTTTGGATCGGTCTGGAATGATCTCGATCCAATAGCCGTCGGGATCGCTGATGAAATAGATCCCCATCTTGTGGTTTTCAAAACAGATACAGCCCATCTGCTCATGCCGGACATGTTCCGCGGCATAGTCGTCGGCCCGCAGCGCCAGATGAAACTCGCACTCGCCCAAATCGTACTTCTGAGGATGATCCCGCAGCCAAGTCAGCTCCAGGCGGAAATCCGTTTTTCCGTCACCCAGAAACACAATGATATAACTACCGTCTTCGGCCACCTTGCGCTCTCCTACCGGCTCCAGGCCCAGCGCCGCTTTGTAAAACTCCAGGGACCGCTCCAAGTCCGAAACATTGAAATTGAAATGATTGAATGTCAACATGCAGAACTCTCCTTTTAGATTATAAAGCAAGGCAGGAACTGCCTATGCCGAATTGCAGAATCATATGGCCGTATCATGTTATGGGTGCACGGCAGCGATGCAGGATTTAGTTAGCGGGAAATTTTAACGGCCTCTTTACGGCTATTATATCACGTTTTTTCTCACTGGCAAGCTGCACCGGCTTTTTTGCCTGGCGAGCGTGAATCCGGGCGAATTTTTTGTCATTTTTTCGTAAAAATCTTTCAAAATCAGATTGACGAAACAAGTTAGCTGTGCTAAACTATCAATAGTTAGAATAGACTAACTTATGGAGGAAATTTCACAATGACACTAGACACACTTCCGCTCGGCCAAGAAGCCGTGATCACCCGGGTCGGCGGCCAGGGAGCGCTGCGCTGCCGTCTGCTGGACATGGGACTGATTCCCAAGACCATGGTTCGGGTGGAGAAAATTGCGCCTTTGGGCGACCCCATTGAATTGCATGTGCGGGACTATTCGCTCTCCCTGCGCAAGGAGGATGCCCGCAAGATCGAAGTGGAGGTGCGGCCATGATTTTTGCGCTGGCCGGAAATCAAAACTGCGGCAAAACCACGCTGTTCAACCAGCTCACCGGTTCGAATCAGCATGTGGGCAATTTCCCCGGCGTCACGGTGGATCAAAAGACCGGCGCCATTCGCGGGCAGAAGGATTGCACCGTGGTGGATCTGCCGGGAATTTACTCCATCCGGCCCTATACGCCGGAGGAAATCGTAACCCGGGATTTCATTCTCAATGGAAAGCCCGACGGCATCATCAACATTGTGGATGCGACGAACATTGAGCGCAACCTCTACCTGACGCTGCAGCTGATGGAAATGCGGATTCCCATGGTGCTGGCTCTGAACATGATGGACGAGGTCAGCGCCAACGGCGGTACGATTGACGTGGCCGGCATGTCCCAAAAGCTGGGTATCCCGGTAGTCCCCATCTCCGCTGTTAAAAATCAGGGTGTGGACGAACTGGTGCGCGTGGCGGTGCAGACCGCCAGGAATCGCATCTGCCCCGCCGTCATGGATTTCTGCGCCCCCGGCCCGGTTCACCGCTGTATCCACGCGGTGGCCCATCAGATCGAAGATCATGCCCAGGCCATCGGCATCCCCGTCCGATTCGCCGCCACAAAGCTGATTGAAAATGATCCGGATATCATCTCCCGGCTGGAGCTGGACAAAAACGAGCTGGAGCTGATGGAAATGCGGATTCCCATGGTGCTGGCTCTGAACATGATGGACGAGGTCAGCGCCAACGGCGGTACGATTGACGTGGCCGGCATGTCCCAAAAGCTG
>QKDF01000112.1 GCA_003245395.1 Clostridia bacterium | reverse complement strand
GCAAGCTATAACTCCGGTGATATGCTCTTTGTCATCCGACAGGCTGTGGGCCTTTACAGGAACGGCAAGGACCGGTTCCGCCGGCTGCAGCTGCGGGCCATGGCCGGGGACTTCAGTTGGAGCCGCAGCGCCGGGGAATATCTGCGAATTTACAGCTCCATCACCGGATTGCCCCGGACAGTGAAGCCCGAACCGTCGCTTCCGGCTTCGGAACCGGAAGAAGAACCTGCCCTCAATCTCGTGGAGACGCACGAAGCTGCGGGAGACGCCGGAACGGAAGCGCCTGTGCCGGAAGAGACAAAGACGCCGGAAATCGTGATGGAGCAGGAGACCGCCCCGGAGAAACAACCTGTAGAGCAGGAGACCGCCCCGGAGAAACAACCTGCGGAACAGGAAGCTGCCCCAGAGAAACAGCCCGCGGAGCAGGAGACCGCCCCCGCGGAGGCACCTGCCGTCGCTCCGGTACAGGCGGTGTCCGCCGACAAGCCCGCAGCTCCGGCTGAAAAGAAGACGGCTCGGGCAAAAAGAACTTCGACGGCCGCAAAGCGGACAGCCGAAAGTCCAGTGAAAAAGACCGGCGGCAGGAAGACCGCCCAGAAAGAGACCTCTGTAAAGAAAGGAGCCGCGGCTGGAAAGAAAAAGACCGTGGCAAAGGAAACGGTATGACGCCATTCACAACCAAATCGCTGGAGGACGCGCTGACCTCCAGACTCATGATACACTTCGGAAAGACTGCTGAAGAGGCCAGCGAGGCGGAAATGATGCGTGCCTGTGCTCTGGTTTTGCGGGATACCATGGCTCTGCGGGGGGTGGAGACGAAAAAGACCACTGCCCGGGAAGAGAAGCGGAAAGTTCATTATTTGTCCTTGGAATTCCTGATGGGCCGGAGCTTGGAGAAAAACGCCTATAATCTGGGGGTATTGCCTCAGCTGAAAGAGGCGCTGGAGCAGATGGGCTTCAAGGCTGCCGATATTTTTGAGCTGGAGCCGGATGCGGGGCTGGGCAACGGAGGACTCGGCCGTCTGGCGGCCTGCTATCTGGATTCCATGACGACGCTGGAGATTCCCGCGGCGGGATACTCGATCTGCTACGAGCTGGGAATTTTCAAGCAGAAAATTGTGGAAGGGCAGCAGGTGGAACTGCCGGATAACTGGAAAGATCTGGGCGCTGCCTGGCTGCTGCCCAGGCCGGAAGAGGCCAAGGAGGTTCGCTTCGGCGGCACTCTGCGGGAGTTCTGGGACAACGGACACCTGCACATCGTTCAGGAGGACGCCACCACGGTGCTGGCCATTCCCAATGACATGGAGATCGCCGGATACAATACCCGTCACACCAATGTGCTGCGGCTCTGGGACGCAAAGTCACCCGAACCGGTGGATATGAGCCTTTACTCCAAGGGAGAGTACTTCAAGGCCACGGAGAATGAGGCCATGGCGGAGGTGATCGCCAAGGTACTCTACCCCGAGGACAACCATATTGAGGGCAAATCTCTGCGGCTCAAGCAGCAATATTTCTTTGTCTCCGCCACCGTCCAGAGCATCACCCAGAAGCACATGGAGCGGTATGGGACCATGAAGAATTTCCATGAGAAGAACGTCATTCAGATCAACGATACCCATCCGGCCCTGGTGATCCCGGAGCTGATGCGGATTCTGATTGATGACGCGGGGATGGATTGGGACGAGGCGTGGGGGATCACCACCCGTTCCGTGGCCTATACCAACCATACCGTTCTGGCCGAGGCGCTGGAGCGCTGGCCGCAGGACCTGTTCCAGCGGCTGCTGCCCCGCGTCTGGCAGATTACCACAGAGATTGCCCGGCGCTGGCAGGAACGCTGCGAGGCCTTCTATCATGACCGGGACAAGGTTCGGGATATGGCGGTTATCTGGGACGGCGTGGTGCGCATGGCCAATCTGTGCATTGCGGGAGGTATGGCCGTCAACGGCGTCAGCGCACTGCACTCGGACATTCTGCGCAGGGACGTGTTCAAAAACGCCTGCGGCATGGAGCCGGATAAGTTCAAAAACGTCACCAACGGCATTGATCACCGCCGTTGGCTCTCGGAGATCAATCCCGGACTGCACAGCCTGATCTGTGACCTGACAGGCGGAGAGCGCTATCTGATGGAACCGATGGCCCTCAAGCGGCTGGATGATTTTGCCGGAGACTCGGAGGTCCTGCAGCGTCTGGAGGAGATCAAGCGCAAAAACAAAGAGGCCTTTGCCGATTACGCCTATAGGCAGCAGGGCGTCAGTCTGGACCCGGCATCCATCTTCGACGTGCAGGTTAAACGGCTGCACGAGTATAAACGTCAGCTGCTCAATGTGCTGAATATTATTGCACTGTATGAAAAACTCCAGGACGATCCAAATGCCATCACGCAGCCCAGAACCTTCCTGTTCGGAGCCAAGGCTGCGCCGGGATACGCCGTGGCAAAACGGATCATCCGCCTGATCAACTCTCTGGCGGATCAGATCGACCACGATCCTGTCTGCAAGGATAAGCTGCAGGTAGTGTTTCTGGAGAATTACCGCGTGTCTCTGGCTGAGCGTCTGATGCCGGCTTCGGAGGTCTCCCAGCAGATTTCCACCGCCGGTAAAGAGGCCAGCGGTACCGGCAACATGAAATTCATGATGAACGGCGCGCTGACTGTGGGCACGCTGGACGGCGCGAATGTGGAGATGCACGACGTGCTGGGGGATGAGAACATGTTCCTGTTCGGTCTGCGTGCCGATGAGGTGGAGAATCTCAAGCGGCAGGGATATCTGCCCCAGCGCCTCTATATCCGTGACCCGCTGCTCCACCGGGTGCTCGATTCCCTGAAGGCCGGATTCCGGGACGGCGTGCGCTATGAGGATCTGTATCAGCGGCTGCTGTTCGGAGAGCGGGGGACACCGGCAGATGAATACTTGCTGCTGGCGGATTTTGCCGCCTATTGCCGGGCGGAGGAGAAGATGGCTCGAACTTATGCCGACCGAAGGAAATGGAATGAGATGAGCCTGCACAACATCGCCCGCAGCGGTATTTTTGCCGCGGATCGGGCGGTGGGGGAATACGCCGACAACATCTGGCACGTTTCACACCGATAAGGCTGATAAAATGCACAGATGGCCGCCATGGCCATCTGTGCATTTTACAAGTCTTTACAACAGGCATAGAACACGATATAATAAAAATTCAAAGATAATGATGTAAAATCAGATGAAATGCGAAGAGGATAGAAACTATGGAATTCACACAAGGCGTCCGGTTCGACAGCCTGGGGCTGTCACCGGAGATCATGCACGCCATTGAAAAACGGGGCTTGGAGATCTCCACTCCGGTACAGGCAGGTTGTATTCCGCCCTTTCTGGAGTGGAAGGATGTGACTGCGAAGGCTCCCACCGGCACCGGTAAGACCTTTGCTTACGGCATCCCCATCGTCGAACATATCGATCCGGAGGACGAGAGCGTTCAGGCGGTTATTTTGGCGCCCACCCGGGAATTGGCGATTCAGATTACGGGAGAACTGCGGGATGTGGCGGCTTTCCGTCCCGGTGTGCGGATGGTATGCCTGTATGGGGGACAGCCCATCGGCAAGCAGATTGACACGCTGAAAAAGCGTCCTCAGATCGTGGTCGCTACGCCTGGCCGGCTTTCTGATCATATGAAGCGGCGCACGGTGCGCATCGACACGGCGAAGACCGTGGTGTTGGACGAGGCCGACCGGATGCTGGACATGGGCTTCATCCACGACGTGACCCGTTTGCTGGACAAAATGAATAAGCGGAAAAACTTGGGCCTTTTCTCCGCCACGATTTCCCGGGAGGTAATGGATATTGCCTGGGTCTATCAGCGGGACGCGGCGGAAATCACCGTCCGGGCGGATGAGGAAAATAAGCCCGACATCCTGCAGTACCGGCTGGAGGTGACGCAGGACGGCAAACCCGATGCCATCGTGAAGATTTTGGAAGGCGGCGGCTATGACCGGGCGATAGCCTTCTGTAATACGAAGGGTTCCACGGAGCGCATCACCAAATTCTTGCAGATTCGCGGTATCGATGCGGAGTGTATTCACGGTGATATTCCTCAGAAGCGCCGCGAACAGGTGATGGACAAGTTTCGTAAGGGCGAACTGCGGGTATTCGTAGCTACGGATGTGGCGGCGCGTGGCATTGACGTAGATGATGTGGATGTGGTGTTCAACTGTGACGTGCCCGATGAAAACCAGGATTATATCCACCGCATCGGCCGCACCGGTCGGGCCAGGCGCCATGGCGTGGCAGTGTCTCTGATTGGAGACTATCCCGCCAAGATGCGGATCGATAACATTGCAAAATGTACCGCTAATAACATCATTCCGGCTCAGCTGGACGAAAATGGTCAGCTGACGGAGATCGAATGATTAAAAAAAGAAGCACGGCAATCGCCGTGCTTCTTTTTTTGATCTATTAGGATGCCTGATCAGCGGTTTTTGCCGCTTCAATGACGGCCACCTGCGCCAGCGTCTGCCCCTGACCGGTGAGGTCGGCTGTGAAGATCGGATCGATGGGAACCGCCAGGTACATATTGTTTCCGTAGACAAAGGCACCGGAGGTAACGCCCACAACCTGACCGTAGATATTCATCAGTGCGCCGCCGCTGCTGCCCTGGGAGATATCGGCGGTATCCATGATACAGGGCAGAGCGTACCGCTCCACTTCCCGGCTGACAGAACTGACGACGCCGGAAGAAATGGCCAGACCCAAGCCCAGAGGATTGCCGATGGCGTACACTTCATCCCCAGCCCGCAGAGTGTCCCGGGAGGCCGTCTGCAGGTATACGAAGCCGGGGGTTTTGACGCCGTCCACAGAGGTGGTGGACACGCGGATGACGGCGATGTCGATGTCGGGATCATAGTAGAGCACACTGTCCACCGGATACTGCTCTCCGCTGGAGAGAGTGATGACGCCCTTAATCGCCCCGTCAATGGAGTGATAGTTGGTCACGGCCAGACCGTCGGCGGAGATAAAGAAGCCGCTGGCGTTGGCGGAGGGCTCCTGGGCATCAATGTAAATCTGGCTTTCATACGTATCCAGCTGGAACACGGCGGCCATGTAACGGTCTGCAACCTGGCGAGCGGTCAGCTCTCCGCCGGTGAGGCCCAGAGCGTTGGCTGCGGCGGAAGACACGGCTCCGGAGGAGACCAGGCGGGAAATCACGGTCTCTGTGCTGTCCTTGTATGTTGCGGTCAACGCGCCGGCCGTCAGCTCAAACAGGTCGCCCCGGGTAAGCAGACCGCTGTAATCCCGGCTGATGACGCCCATATGGCGGGCGAAGGTCACTGCGTTGTCATAGCTGAAATCGGAATACGTGTAGCCCAGCATGCGCATCATGAAAGAGCAGTAAGCCGTGGCCGAGATGCCTTCGTCACCGCCGAACGTGTTGCCCGTGGTACCGTTGACCCACTTTTGGGTGTAAGCATAGTTGATGTCTGCTTTGGCCCACTCGGCCAAATCGGTGAACAGGGAAGAGTCATTGGCGGTCTGAGCCGTGCTCTCCGCACCGGCCAGCCGTACCAGAATCACCGCGGCCTGATTTCGGGTGGCGGTGTCATTTACATTATAGGAACCCCGCACGATATTCAAGGTTGCCAGAATATCGGCTGCCCGGGTGCCTTCCCCGGTCAGGGCCTGAGCAGGAACCATTGCCAGGATTACAAACAGCACGCAAAACAGCGCTGTAAGCCGCTTTTTCATCAAATTTTACCTCCGTAAGTGCAAATTGTGTTTATCATAGCACGCCCTTCCTGAATTTGCAAGAAGCGTGGACAGTGGGGGGAAAAGCTGGTACAATACGAATAGAAATATAAAGGAGATCGGCATGGCGGAACTGATTGCACCCGGCCTTTGGCGGCTGGACATCCCCCTGGTGGGAAACCCATTGAAAAACCTCAACAGTTATCTGATTACCGGTGAGCGGAATCTGCTGATTGACACAGGCTTCAATCAGCCTCCCTGTCGGGATGCCATGGAACGCCAATTGCAGGAAATTGGCGCGCAGTTGGAGCAGACGGACATTTTTCTCACCCATTTGCACAGCGACCACACGGGATTGTCCGGTGTGCTGCACCGGGAAGGGTGCAGCGTATTCATCGGGGCCGTGGACGGACGGCGGCTTGTGGAATACGCGGGTGACCAGAAATGGCACCGCATTTACGAAGGATACATCCGCGACGGTTTCACCCTGGAGCAGATGAAAACCCTCTGGAATACCAACCCGGCCAAAATGGCGGGGCCGGGGCAGGCGGTGTCCTATACCTGGGTTGAGGATGGGACGGAGCTGACATACGGCGGGCGGACGCTGCGCTGCGTGCGGACCCCGGGTCATACGCCCGGGCACATGTGCCTGTACGACGCGGGAAACCGCACGTTGTTCTCCGGCGATCATGTGCTCTTTCACATTACGCCCAACATCTGCCGCTGGGATGGTGTGGCAGACTCGCTGGGAGATTATCTGGCCAGCCTGGACAAGGTGCGGAATCTGGCTGTGGATTGCCTCCTGCCGGCGCACCGACAAGAGACCGGAAACCTGAAAAATCGGGTGGAGGAGCTCAAAGAGCACCATTCGCACCGGATTGCCGAGGCGCTCCGTACCGTGCGGGAGACCCCGGGCCTGACGGCCTATGAGATCGCCGGGCGGATGCACTGGAGCATCCGAAGCCGGAACTGGGACGAGTTCCCGCTGACCCAAAAATATTTTGCCGTTGGTGAGGCCTTGTCTCATCTGGATTACCTGGAGGTCAGGGGCCTCATACGGCATACTTTGATTCATGAAAAAAACCACTATACTGCCGCGGATATATCTGAACAATAAAGGAGAAAGCTAAAATGGAACTGAAAGACATTTTATCCAAAGTGGACCATACGCTGCTGTCCCAGACCGCAACCTGGGAAGAGATCCGTGCGATCTGTGATGACGGCATCCGATACGGCTGTGCCAGTGTGTGTATTCCCGCCTCCTATGTGAAACAGGCGGCGGAATATGCGGCGGGCCGGGTTCCGGTCTGTACGGTGATCGGTTTCCCCAACGGTTATTCCACTACCGCTGCCAAATGCTTCGAGGCCTCCGATGCGGTTGCAAACGGCGCCGACGAGGTGGATATGGTCATCAATCTGGGCTGGGTAAAGGATGGAAAATGGGACGAGGTTCTCGCTGAAATCAAGGCGGTCAAGGCCGCCTGCAATGGAAAGCTGCTGAAGGTAATCATCGAAACCTGCTTCCTTGCAGAGGAAGAGAAAATCCGGATGTGTGAAATCGTCACCCAGTCCGGTGCCGAGTATATCAAGACTTCCACGGGCTTCGGCGGTGGTGGAGCCACCCGGGAAGATGTGGCGCTGTTCGCCGCGCATATCGGGCCCGACGTTAAAATTAAGGCGGCCGGCGGCATTGCCGACCTGAAAGACGCGGAGGATTTTGTTGCCTTGGGCGCTTCCCGCTTAGGGACATCCCGTGTGGTCAAGGCCGTAAAGGCCATGGAAAAGGAGGCGAACTGACATGTCTACACCGCATAACAGTGCCGCCGAAAGTGCTTTCGCCAAAACCGTTCTTATGCCCGGAGATCCTCTGCGGGCTCAGTTTATTGCACGGACTTTCCTGACCGATGCGCAGTTGGTAAACAATGTCCGGGGCGTTCAGGGTTATACCGGCAGTTATAAAGGAACGCCGGTATCCGTCATGGCCTCCGGCATGGGGATGCCTGCCATCGGCATCTATTCCCACGAACTGTTCCATTTTTACGATGTGGACAATATTATCCGTGTGGGCAGCGCCGGGGCGATCTCCCCGAAGCTGAAGCTGCGGGATCTGGTTTTGGCGCAGGGGGCCTGTACCGACTCCAACTATGCCCATCAGTTTGGACTGGGCGGGACACTGGCACCCATCGCGGACTTTTCCCTGCTGGAGACGGCCGTCGGCGCCGCGCGGTCTGCCGGAGCCTCCTTTGCCGTGGGCAATATCCTCTCGTCCGATGTGTTTTACAATCAGGCGGCGGATACGCTGAACTGGGGTCGATATGGAGTGCTGGCCATTGAAATGGAGAGTGCGGCCCTTTATTTGAATGCCGCCCAGGCCGGAAAACGGGCTCTGACCATCTGTACCATTTCGGACTCTCTGGTTAGCGGTGAGGCTCTTCCACCCGAAGAAAGGGAGACCTCTTTTACGCAAATGATGGAAATTGCGCTGGAAACAGCGGTTCAAATGGCTGCAAAATAAGCGAAATTACCTATGCCTATATTTTATATATATAAAATTGAAAACAGGCAGCTAGATAGTTGAAATTTTCCAATAGAGTTGATATAATACAAACGATTCGGCTGTAGGACATCCTTGGGGGTGTTCATTTTACCTAACGGCCAAAAAATTGAAGGAAGGTTGATTCAATGAAGAAGTTCCTTGCGCTGGCTCTGGCATTGGTCATGTCCATGTCTCTGGCGGCCTGCGGGTCCAGCAGCAGTTCTGCCGGTTCTGCCTCTGCCTCCGGCTCTGCCGGTTCTGCCTCCGCCTCCGGTTCCGCCGGTGCCAGCCTGGATGGACAGGCAATCGCATTCTGCTCCGATGTGGGTTCTATTGATGACGAATCGTTCAACCAGTTCTGCTATGCGGGTGTGACCTCCGTTGCAGAGAAGAATAATCTGCCCTATCAGTACTACATCCCCTCCGAGGATACCACCGAAGAGCGTGAGACCAACATCCGTCAGGCTATCAATGATGGCGCGACCGTGGTTGTGTGCACCGGCTTTATGTACGGTGAGGCCGTGGCTTGGGGTGCCAAAGAGTATCCCGATGTTGAGTTTATCGGCGTCGACCTGACCGAGGGTGATGTGGGTGGTACTTACGACAACGTGTACTGCATCTCCTTCAAGGAAGAGCAGGCCGGTTATCTGGCAGGCTATGCCGTTGTCAAGGACGGCTACACCAAGCTGGGCTTCCTGGGCGGCATGGCTGTTCCCGCGGTTGTCCGTTACGGTTATGGTTTCGTGCAGGGCGCCGACGCGGCTGCACAGGAGATGGGCACCAAGGTTGATATGAACTATTGGTACGGCGGCCAGTTCTATGGTGACGCCACCATCACCGCCAAGATGGAGGGCTGGTATTCCGCCGGCACCCAGATCGTCTTCGCCTGCGGCGGCGGCATCTATACCTCCGCAGTGGAAGCTGCCCTGAACCATGACGGCAAGGTTGTCGGCGTGGACGTGGATCAGAACTACATCGGTACCAAGGGTGTGTCCGACGGCTCCATGAAGTATAACCCCTTTGTTACCTCTGCTATGAAGAGCCTGCAGCTGTCTGTTGAGGATGCGCTGAACACCTGCTTTGCCGGTAGCTGGAGCACCCTGGGCGGCACCTTCGCCAACCTGGGCCTGCAGGAGGGCGACTATGTGGGCCTGCCCACCGATTCCGACTCCTGGAACTTCACCACGTTCACTGTGGATCAGTACAAGGCAGTCGTGGAGAAGATCAAGAGCGGCGAGATCAAGATCGACAACAGCTCCGACGATGCTGCGAAGCCCGCTACTTCGGACTCCATTACCGTCAATTACATGACCTGATCGATCTGCAAAAGACGGATGCTCAAAGGCCCGCGTCCCTGGACGCGGGCCTTTCATCTTTCAGAAGATTAGAGAAAAACCATTTTCTTTTTGCCGGTATTCGTATATAATGAATACAACATTTACCTCATCGAGAAATCGATTTGAAGGAGTGATCTGTTTGGCCGATTATGTGATTGAAAT
>QKDF01000167.1 GCA_003245395.1 Clostridia bacterium | reverse complement strand
TATGACCCGAGATTTGAACACGACGCCTGCGGCATTGGCGCAGTGGTGAGTATTCACGGTATCAAGACCTATAAAACTGTGGATGACGCCCTGAAAATCGTTGAAAAGCTGGAGCACCGCGCGGGAAAGGATGCCGCCGGTGAAACCGGTGACGGCGTAGGACTGATGCTGCAGGTTCCTCATAAATTGCTCAAAAAGGCCGCGGCCGAGGAAGGCATCGTTCTGGGCGGTGAGCGCGATTACGGCGTAGGAATGTTCTTCTTTCCCGAGGATTCTCTCAAGCGCGCACAGGCGAAAAAAATGCTGGAGATCATCGTTGCCAAAGAGGGTCTGGAATTTCTGGGCTGGCGCAAAGTTCCCACTCACCCGGAGGTTCTGGGCGAAAAGGCTTTGGACTGCATGCCGTATATCTGCCAGTGCTTTGTGAAGCGGCCCGCAGACTGTGAGCCCGGCCTGGACTTTGACCGGCGGTTGTATGTGGTTCGCCGCGTATTTGAACAGTCCAACGTCAACACCTACATTCCTTCGTTTTCAAGCCGCACCATCGTGTATAAGGGCATGTTCCTAGTGGGACAGCTGCGCAAATTCTACGCTGATCTCACCGATCCGGCCTGTGAAAGTGCTATCGCTCTCGTACATTCCCGCTTCTCCACCAACACCAATCCCAGCTGGGAACGGGCCCACCCCAACCGCTACATCCTTCACAACGGAGAAATCAATACCATCCGCGGCAACGTGGATCGGATGACGGCCCGCGAGGAAACCATGCACTCCCCCGTTCTGGAGGACGATATGGACAAAATCCTGCCGGTGGTGGATGGCAGCGGTTCAGACTCTTCCATGCTGGACAACACACTGGAATTTTTGATGATGAACGGCATCGATCTGCCTCAGGCAGTTATGATGTGCATTCCAGAGCCCTGGGCCAATGAGAAGAAGATCAGCCGCGAAAAGCGTGATTTTTACCACTATTACGCCACGATGATGGAGCCCTGGGACGGCCCTGCCGCTATCGTCTTCTCCGACGGCGATTCCGTGGGCGCCGTTCTGGACCGCAACGGCCTGCGTCCCTGTCGCTGGTACACAACAGATGATGACTATCTGATTCTCTCCTCTGAGGTGGGCGTTCTGGACATTGGCCCTGAGCACGTAGTAAAAAAGTCCCGCCTTCAACCCGGTAAAATGCTTCTGGTTGACACCGTCCGGCAAGAACTGGTGGATGACGACGCCATTAAAAAATCCTATGCCCGGCAGCAGCCCTACGGTGAGTGGCTGGACTCCCACTTGGTCTATCTTAAGGATCTTCCCATCCCCAACAAGCGTGTGGAAAAGAACTCTCAGGAAAACCGGGATCGCCTGTATAAGGCGTTCGGCTATACCTATGAGGACGTTAAGGACGCGATTTTGCCGATGGCGCTCACCGGCAGTGAGCCGGCTTCCGCTATGGGTGTCGATACTCCGCTGGCGGTACTTTCGGAAAAGCATCAGCCTCTTTTCAACTATTTCAAGCAGTTGTTCGCTCAGGTGACCAATCCCCCCATGGATGCCATCCGGGAAGAAATTGTCACCGATACCACCATTTACGTGGGTGCCGGCGGCAATCTGCTGCAGGAAAAGCCGGAAAACTGTACCGTTCTGCAGATTCACAACCCCATTTTGACCTCCGTGGATCTGATGAAAATCCGCTATATGAACCACCCCGGATTCAAGGTGGAGACCATTTCTCTGCTCTACTATAAGAGCACCCCGCTGGAGTATGCGCTGGATCGCCTGTTCGTTACCTGTGACCGGGCCTATCGCAGTGGAGCCAATATCCTGATTCTTTCCGACCGAGGCGTGGATGAAAACCATGTGGCAATTCCCTCCCTGCTGGCGGTTTCCGCTCTGCAGCAGTATCTGGTTCGCACGAAAAAGCGGACTGCCGTCTCTTTGATTCTTGAGAGTGCGGAGCCTCGGGATATCCATCACTTCGCCACTCTGCTTGGCTACGGTGCACAGGCAATCAATCCCTATCTGGCGCAGGAATGCGTGGAAGAGCTGATCTCAGTCCACTTGCTGGATAAGGACGTGGGCGCCGCCATCGACGACTACAACGACGCGGTTCTGCACGGCATTGTCAAGATCGCCTCCAAGATGGGTATTTCCACCATCCAGTCCTATCAGTCCGCCCAGATTTTCGAGTGCGTGGGCATCAATCACTCCGTCATCGATAAGTACTTCACCAACACGGTCAGTCGGGTGGAGGGCATTGGTATGGACGAAATCGGTGATGGCGTGGAATGGAATCACAATCAGGCCTTTGATCCCCTGGGCCTGGGCTACGATACCACGCTCAACAGCACCGGCAACCACAAGCTGCGCTCCGGTCCCGACAAAGAGGACCACATGTATAATCCTGAAACGATCCTGCTGCTGCAAAAGGCCACCCGGGAGGGCAGTTACGCCGTCTATCGGCAGTATGCCGAGCAAGTGGATTTCGCCGACAAGCCCCATACTCTGCTAGGGCTGCTGGGTTTCCACTTTGACCCGAACGGCGGCATCCCCATCGACGAGGTGGAGAGTGTCG
>QKDF01000064.1 GCA_003245395.1 Clostridia bacterium | reverse complement strand
AGGTGCTCCCGTGACTGTGGTAAGATTTCAAATTCATGATATCCCTGCCATTTTGTATGGTGAGAGCGCTGACTTTGTCTGGTTATTCGTCCACGGTAAGTGCGGGTACAAGGAGGAGGCGGGAGCCTTCGCGGAAATCGCCTGCCACAGGGGTGCTCAAGTGCTGGCCATCGACCTGCCCGAACACGGTCCATACCAACTTTGGCGAAACGCTTTCCTGGGACTATCTCCAATATGCGAAAGCGCACCCCATTGTAAAATGGGCTGTCCCGACGGCAATTATATATGCTGGTCAGGACAGTCTGACCGACCGGGGGACGGTGAATGCTTTTGCCGGCCATTTTGGTTGCAGCCTGACCGTTATGGAAAACGGTGAACATTGGTTTCATACTCCCGAACAGCTGGCCGTTTTGAAGAGTTGGGAAGCACAGCAGATAAAACAGGAGAAGACCATATGACAGAGAAAACCTATCAAACCACGCTTGGCACCATTCATTATTGGGCCAATTCCTTTGACCCGGAGCGGCCTGCACTGGCGTTCCTTCCGGGGCTGACGGCGGATCATCGGCTGTTCGACAAGCAGATAGCAGCCTTCGAGAATCGGTATAATGTGCTGGTTTGGGATGCGCCGGGTCACGCCGCTTCCCGTCCCTTTTCACTCCGCTTTTCGCTGGATGACAAGGCACGCTGGCTCCGCGGCATTCTGGCGGTGGAGGGAGCAGAAAAGCCGGTCCTCATTGGGCAGTCCATGGGCGGATATGTGGCGCAGTGCTATCTGGAACTGTTCCCGGGTTCTGTGGCGGGGTTTGTTTCCATTGACTCCGCACCGCTGCAGCGTAAGTATACCACCGCGGCGGAGATCTGGCTGCTGCGGCGAATGGAACCGGTTTACCGGGTATACCCGTGGAGCCTGCTGCTCGACAGAGGCCAAAAGGGCGTGGCGGACACGGCATATGGCCAAAAGCTGATGCACGGCATGATGAGTTGCTACACCAAGAAGGAGTATTGCGCGCTGGCCGGTTACGGCCTTCGCATTTTGGCGGATGCCATGGCGAAAGACCGCACCTATCGTATTGACTGCCCTGCTTTGCTGATGTGCGGCGAGCATGACCGGGCGGGCTCGGCCAAACGCTACAACCGCCGCTGGGCGAGGGAGACCGGTATCCCCATTGTGTGGCTCAAAAACGCGGGGCATAACTCCAACACGGACGCACCGGAAGAGGTAAATGCGCTTCTTGAAAGATTTGTGGGAGAATGCGCGGGAAAGGAACCTGCATATGGTTTGTGAAATTTGCAAGGACGAGGTGTTCCTTACCCAAAAAGCAGAGCCGGCCACAGCGGACGATCTCAGCGCGGCAGAGGATTTATTGGAGACACTGAAAGCCCACAAGGACGGCTGCGTGGGCATGGCGGCCAACATGATCGGCGTCAACAAACGCATAATTGCTTTTGACAATGAGGGCAAATATATGGTGATGTTCAACCCTGAAATCATTAAGAAGTCCGAGCCCTATGAGGCGGAAGAGGGCTGCCTGTCCCTTGCCGGCACACGGAAGGTCAAACGCTGGAAGTCCATCAAGGTGCAATACCAGAATGAGAAGCTTCAGATACGCCTGAAAACCTTCATCGGCTGGACGGCGGAAATCATTCAGCATGAAGTGGACCACTGCGAGGGTATTCTGATATAGTCATAGGAGTGTGGGGTTATGCATGATATTGAAACGAGCATTCAGTCCCGACTATTTGCGCTGCAAGATCCGGAATACAAGGACTTTCACTGCAAGCTGATGCCCACGGTGGCACCGGAGCAAGTGATTGGTGTGCGTACACCGGAACTGCGGAAACTGGCAAAGGAGCTTTTCAAAGAGCCGAAAACAGCGGAGTTTTTGAAAATACTTCCTCATTCATATTACGATGAAAATAACCTCCACGGCTTTGTGGTGGAGCAGATCAAGGACTACGGCGCAGCGGTGGCGGCAATAGACGCTTTTCTGCCCTACGTCGATAACTGGGCTACCTGCGATTTGATGAGTCCCAAAGTATTCAAAAAACACCGTCAGGAGCTTTTGAGAGAGATTCAAAGGTGGATGGCTTCCGATCACACTTACACCATCCGCTTTGGCATTGAGATGCTCATGACGCACTTTTTGGACGAGGATTTTACGCCCGAGTACCCCGCCTGGGTGGCAGACATTCGCTCGGAGGAGTATTACGTCAATATGATGATCGCCTGGTATTTTGCCACGGCGCTGGCAAAGCAGTGGGACACGGTGATTCCTTATATTCAGCAGAATCGTCTGGACAAATGGGTTCACAACAAGGCAATTCAAAAGGCCGTTGAGAGTTATCGTATTACGGATGAGCAGAAAGTCTATCTTCGCACCCTGCGGGTGAAGTGAGATTTTAAAAATAAATGAACCAGCAAAAATGGTTGAGTGATCTCTTTCTCAGCGAGGTAAACTCGTTGCAGGAGGTGAGAAGGGTGAGAGAACAAGTGCTGACAGTCCAACGTCCTCTCTATGGTATGCACCTGATTTTACCTCCAAGCGAGACTTCGCACAGAATAAAGTTCC
>QKDF01000201.1 GCA_003245395.1 Clostridia bacterium | reverse complement strand
TGAAAGACGGCGCTTAATGAAATGATATCAAACCGACATAGGAGGAACTATATATGAGTAAGATTTATACGTCAGCTGATCAGCTGATCGGCAAAACCCCGCTGCTGGAATTAACCCATCTGGAGGCTGCATACAAGCTGGAGGCCAGACTTTTGGGAAAGCTGGAGTATTTCAACCCCGCCGGGTCCGTGAAGGACCGGATTGCCAAGTCCATGATCGACGACGCGGAGGCCAAAGGACTGCTGAAGCCCGGCTCCGTTATCATTGAACCCACCTCCGGCAACACCGGCATTGGTCTGGCGTCCGTGGCGGCGGCCAGAGGCTACCGGATCATCATCGTCATGCCGGAGACCATGTCCGTGGAGCGGCGGCAGCTGATGAAGGCCTACGGCGCCGAACTGGAGCTGTCCGAAGGAGCGAAGGGGATGAAAGGCGCCATCGCCAAAGCTGAGGAACTGGCAAAAGAGATTCCGAACAGTTTTATTCCCGGTCAGTTTATCAATCCTGCCAATCCTGCGGTCCATCAGGCGACAACCGGCCCCGAAATCTGGGAGGATACCGACGGCAAAGTGGACATTTTTGTGGCCGGTGTGGGCACCGGCGGTACTGTGACCGGCGTGGGGGAATACCTCAAGTCCCAGAATCCGCAGGTGAAGGTCGTGGCTGTGGAGCCGGCATCCTCGCCAGTGCTGACCAAGGGCACCGCTGGCGCCCACAAAATTCAGGGTATCGGTGCTGGTTTTGTGCCGGATGTGCTTAATACCGCTGTCTATGACGAAGTGGTGGATGTGGCCGACGCGGATGCCTTTGCAGTGGGAAAGCAAATCGGAAAATCTGAGGGCGTGCTGGTGGGCATTTCCTCCGGCGCGGCGGTTTGGGCCGGCATCGAGCAGGCAAAGCGCCCGGAGAACAAGGGGAAGACGATCGTCGTCCTGCTGCCGGACACGGGGGATCGATATTTGTCTACCCCGCTGTTCGCGGACTGAAGCACTTACGGTTCGCTGCCGGAGACGGTATCGTAAGGCCAGTCGATGATACCGCCCAGATCATAAATATCCGTGTATCCGAGGGCGGCCAGCTTGCTGGCCGCCTCGGCGCTTCTGCGGCCGGAGCGGCAGTAGACCACGATGGCTGCGTTCTTGTCGGGCAGAGCCTCGGGTTGTGTGTCTGCAATTGTTTCGTTGGGAATGAGGATGGCGCCGGGGATATGGGCGGATTCATACTCCGATTGCGTCCGCACATCCACCAGGGTTACTCCGCCCTCTTCCAGCATGGCCTGGGCTGTCTCCGGACTGATGGACTGGTAGCCGCCTGTGCTTTCCTCCGTGGAAGAAGAAGAGGAGCTCTGCGTGGCGCCGCAGGCAGCCAAGGGAATGAGCAGCAGCACGAGGATCAGGACGATAGGCAGTTGTCTGAATTTTGTCATAAAAATATCTCCTTTCGTGGAAGCGGCGGAGCCGCCGCAGATGCCTGGTATTTTTAAATCATACCGCTTTGCTTGGTGAGAGTCCGTGACATTGCTACACGCGGCGGACGGCCTGCGTTGCGTTTTGCACCGGAGCATGCTACAATGACGCCATCAAAGCTGTCCGGAGCGGCAGATTGCAGAAGGAGAGAGCACGATGCTGTTTGTATGTTACCCCAAATGCAGCACCTGCGCCAAAGCGCAGGTATTTTTAAAGGAACGGGGCACCGAATTTGCGTTCCGGGATATTCAGAAAGATCGTCCAACGGAGGAAGAACTGCGGGCATGGCAGGCGCACAGCGGAGAGCCTCTGCGCCGTTTTTTCAATACCAGCGGCCTGCAGTACAAGGCCCTGCATTTGAAGGATCGGCTTGCCTCTATGACCGAGGATGAGCAGTTTGCCCTGTTGGCCACGGATGGAATGCTGGTGAAGCGGCCCGTTTTGGTCAGCGAAGAGTTCGTGCTGGTTGGATTCCGACCCGAGGAGTGGGCGGCGCGGCTGGACAGATAGGCGGCCTTTTCAGGCTGCGATCAGGCAAAGGCAGGCGGCATTGGCCGCCTGCCTTGTTCCGTCTTTTGGGACACAGACGGGAGGCTGATGTCTGCGCATCCGGCAATAATGAAAAAACAGCTCCCTGTCTCCGGCAAACTGCATCAAAGACAGGGGGCACAACAAATCTGATTAAAATTATGTAGCAGAATTTCTCTATTTGACTGGGAATGGGGTATCAGGGGATCATCTTAAGCTCTTTCATACATTTGGGGCAGACATTCTTGCCTTTGAATACCACGATATCCTTGGCGCTGTCACAGAAAATACAACTGGGCTTATATTTTTTCAGAATGACAGAGGAACCTTCCACATAGATTTCCAATGCATCCTTTTCTGCAATATCCAAGGTACGCCGCATTTCAATAGGCAGAACGATCCGACCAAGCTCATCTACTTTTCTGACAATTCCGGTCGACTTCATATTTTTTCTCCTTTTTACGAACTTTTAGGAATTCGGCTTTTCGACAATAACATAGACTGTAATATATTGTCAATTGTTTCTTTGCGTTTTTTTTTGAAAATTGCAAAAATTTTCGAAAAATTTAAAGTTTGTTAATTT
>QKDF01000155.1 GCA_003245395.1 Clostridia bacterium | reverse complement strand
GAGGCACGAACCAACACTCGCCCAGCACCTGACAAAGCAGCCTCTTCCTGCTGAATTGCCAAACGGAGATCTTCAGAGGTCATGATTGCCTCTTTGACTCCACTCTGGTGTGATACCTCGACGTTCATCAGGACTTGTGGATAAACAGAGCATACGCCGGCCAGCTCCGATGCCCTTTTTTCCGAGCCTGCAAGCACCTGTAGAAACTGCAGAGCAGTGACTTGCCCATCTCCTGTCGTCTCCAATTCCGTAAAAATCGTATGACCCGATTGCTCTCCCCCAATGCGAAAATCTTTTTCCAACATTTTTTCCAGCACGTTCCGGTCTCCAACATTGGTACAAATCAGCTCAAACCCGTTATTTCTACAAAACTCATGCAAGCCGAGATTGGACATGACTGTTGCAACAATGGTATTGCCGTTAAGCTTTCCGCGGGGTTTCATCTGCATAGCACATACAGCCATCACCTGATCACCGTCAATCGTCTCGCCCTTTTCATCTACCAAAAGGCACCGGTCCGCATCTCCGTCAAATGCCACACCCACATCATATCCGCCTCGTACTACACTCTGAGACAGATCCTCCAAGTGCGTGGAGCCACAGTGATTATTGATATTGGTGCCGTTGGGATCGCGATGGATAAAATCCGTATGCGACTTAAAACGCCCGAACAGCTCAGGTGCAGTGGCGCTGGCGGCTCCGTTGGCACAGTCCACCAAGATACGAAGTCCGGAAAGGTCGCTTTCGATCGTGGAAGCTACAAAATTAATATACTCCGCTTTCAACTGCCGCATTCCATGGTGACGGATTCCAATTTCATTTCGCGTACGCAGCTTCATAGGCTCGCATGAGAGAATTCGCTCCTCAATGCGGGCTTCTGTTTCATCGGAAAGTTTATATCCCTGACCGCTGAATACCTTGATACCATTGTGTTCATAAGGATTATGAGATGCGGAAATAACAATACCCGCATCCGCTCGCTCCCGCATAGCCAGATAGGCCACAGCCGGAGTGGGAATCGTTCCCAGCGGTTTAACATCGCCCCCAACAGAACAAATGCCTGCCATCAGCGCGGCCTCCAGCATGTCGGATGAAATGCGCGTATCTTTTCCCAGCATGACCACAGGGCGACGGCCTTTTTCCTCCTCCAAGACGGCAGAAATGGCCTGCCCTACGCGAAATGCCAAATCAGCGGTCAGATTTTCACCGACAACACCGCGAATTCCATCCGTACCAAACAGTTTTCCCATGAAAGTAATTCTCCTTTACAGTCCAAGCTGCGTCTGTCCCGCAAACTCAAGATGAAGATGTTGATATGCCTTTTGGGTAGCACAGCGCCCACGGGGAGTTCTTGTCAGAAATCCAAGCTGCATCAGATAGGGTTCATAGACGTCTTCCAAGGTCACAGACTCCTCGCCAATCGTAGCTGCCAAAGTTTCAAGCCCTACGGGACCACCGCCGTAATTTTCGATGATTGCGTGCAGCATTCTCCGGTCTACGGGGTCCAGCCCCAGATAGTCAATTTCCAGTGCAGACAAGGCCTGATCTGCCACAGGACGCGTAATGATACCATCTGCCCGCACCTGGGCAAAATCGCGGACTCTGCGTAAAAGCCGATTGGCAATCCGTGGAGTTCCGCGTGACCTCCGTGCGATTTCATATGCTCCATCCGGTTCGATGTCCACATTTAAAATTCCCGCACTGCGGGAAACAATTTCGGACAACTCCTCCGGCGTATACAGCTCCAGACGCAATGTCACGCCAAACCGATCGCGCAGGGGCGCGGACAACTGTCCTGCCCTGGTGGTAGCACCGATCAAGGTGAATTTCGGCAGATCCAGCCGGATCGAGTTAGCCGAAGGCCCTTTTCCCACGATGATATCCAGGGCATAATCTTCCATCGCCGGATACAAGATTTCCTCTACTGCACGGTTGAGCCGGTGAATTTCATCTACAAATAAAATATCATTTTCGCTCAGATTGGTCAGCAATGCTGCCAGATCTCCTGGCTTTTCTATGGCAGGACCGGAGGTGATACGGATGTTAACCCCCATCTCCTGCGCGATAATCCCCGCCAGCGTCGTTTTTCCTAAGCCGGGAGGGCCGTGCAGCAGCACATGATCCAGAGCCTCGGTACGCTGACGGGCAGCCTCAATAAAAATTGAGAGATTTTCCTTGGCCTTCTCTTGTCCAATATACTCTTTAAGCGTCTTGGGGCGCAAGGAAACTTCGCCGCTGTCTTCCTGCAAAAACGTTTTCGCAACGACCGGCTCTTCATAAATATCATTTCCGAAGTCAATGCTCATTTACTTCACCATTTTTTTCAGAGATTGGCGGATAATCTCTTCCAGCGGCAGATTATCCACATCCACGCCTTTCAGGGCTGCGGATACTTCCTGTGAGGAATAGCCCAGAACAGCCAGCGCCGCGGCGGCTTCCGTGGCTTTGGTAGAAAACGCAGAAGTTCCAGCTGCTCCAGACAGAGTCAGCCCCCCCGCCGCCTGCTCTTTTGCGATTTTGTCCTTCAATTCCAAAATGATACGCTGGGCAATTTTTTTCCCAATTCCCGGTGCCACTGTCAGTGCCTTT
>QKDF01000010.1 GCA_003245395.1 Clostridia bacterium | reverse complement strand
TGTCGGCGGGGAAAAGACACGGAGCGATGACAGCCTGCGGAGCCGTCGCTCAACTTTGTCAAAAATGCATCAGCAGGAGGGGAACGCGATGCACATTCAAATCACAAAGCACCGCCTTGTGCTGATTCTGCTTGGAGCGCTCTTGACGATGATTGCCCTGATGCTGCTGGTCAGGCTGCCCGGGATGGTGGGCGGCGAACCGGAAGGCGTTACTGTTGAAGAAAAGGACGGCGTCTATACCCTGACCGACATCGCGGATTTTGCAAAAGGTTCATTTACGCTGCTGCCTGGCCCGACGTACTATCCCAATATACTGCTGACGCCGGAGACGGTTGGGACTGCCTCGCCGGTCAGCATAGAACAATATGATGCGCTGCGCGCTGAGTATCTGTCCCAGCGGTTTGTGATCAAACTGCCTGACACCAGCGGCGTCTATGCCCTGACTTTTAATCTGTCGGGCCGCCATGCCCTGCGCGTGTATGTAAACGGCAAACTGGCGGGGCAGGGAGGTCAGCCGGGCACCACAAAACAGGATACGAAGATTTGGGAAAACAACCTGACCTGCTATGCCTCGCCTCAAAACGGCGAAATAGATGTGCTTCTTCAATTGGCGCAGTTTTATCACTATCGCAGCGGTGCGCGGCTGGCCGATCTGACGATCCAAAGCGCGGCACCCCTTTTTAGTGACGGATTGAGCAGCGAAACCAACGGCTTTTTTATCATGGGCGCGCTTATCGGCGCCGCTGCGCTGCTGCTGTGTATTTATCTGCTTTTGTCGCACACAAAGGCAACGCTGTATTTTGCGCTGGCCTGTCTTGCCATGGCGCTGCGGGAGTGCATCCAAAGCCAGGCTTGGACGTATTTTCCGGTTCTTTCCGGAAACACATCCTTTATGTTGGAATACCTGAGCGTCGTACTGCTCACCATTTTTCTGACCCTGTATCTGGGACAGTATGTCGTCGGCAGGTTTTTGCATGCCGTTCAATATACGGCGATAATGGGCTCTCTCATTTACGGCGTGTGCGTACTGTTTGGAGACTCTGTTTTTTATACCTCCATCTTGATATATTATCAAATTTTGCTGGTACTTTGTATTGTGCCGGGCATTGCCGGATTGTTCTGGACGATGCGCCGCCCGAACAGAGAACAGGCAGCCGCTTTGTATGGCATTGCAGTATTTTATCTGTCCGCAATCAGCGACATTTTGCTATACAACAATGTTTTTGGCTATCAGCACCCAAAATTGCCGATTTCCGAGATCTCCATGTTGCTTTTTGTATTGGCACAGACCATCTCTCTGTTTCTGATGAATAACCGTGTACTGGCCAGCGCACAGCAAGCGGAGCAGAAGCTGGCGGCGGAAAATGAGGCGCTGGAAGCCCTTAGCCGGTTAAAAACCGAATTTTTAGGAAATGTTTCTCATGAGTTGAAAACCCCGCTGACGGTAATGTCCGGTTATGCGCAGACCACGAAGCAGCTGGCCGAGCGTCCAGGCGAGCTGGATGGGGGGGAGGTGTCCCGCAGGATGAAGCTCATTTCCTCCGAGGCAGAGCGGCTGTCCCTTATGGTGGGGCAGGTGTTGGATATAACGCGCATGGAGGAGGGGCGTATGGCAATGGAGAAACGCCGCTGTCACATCGACGAAATCATACATGAGGCTGTTGAGACCCACTATCCCATGCTCAACAAAAATGCAAACCGACTGGAAATCCATATTGAACCCGGCCTTCCTGCGGTCAGTGCAGATCCTGCACGTATTTCGCAGGTGATCATCAACCTGATTTCCAACGCGGTGCGCTTTACGGAGAACGGTCTGATCACCATCTCCGCAAAACGAGAGGGCGGGGACACGGTTGTCTGCGTGGCCGATACCGGCGCGGGCATCAGCGCTGAGCGGCTCCCGCATCTCTTTGAGCGGTATTATCACAAAGAAAAATCCGGCGGTGGTCAGAATACCGGCACCGGATTGGGGTTATATATCTGCAGACATATTGTGGAGCAGCACGGCGGAAAAGTCTGGATTAAAAGCCAAGAGGGAATCGGAACCTCCGTATTCTTTTCTTTGCCAATCCCGTAAACATCAATAGCGTACCTTGCTGAATATGTATTCTCCTTTTCCAGAGTTGGACAGTTCAAACCAGCCTGCGCCGTTCGTCCCCAGCTTTTTACGCAGATTTGCCACATGTACGGCAACGGTATGGGCTGCACTGGGGGAGCTTCCGCCCCATGCCCGGCGGTAAATTTCGTGGTAAGATAAGCGCCGCCCTGCGAACAGAGCAAAGCACCCCAAAAGCTGGAGCTCCTTCTGCGTCAGGGAAACGCGCTCACCGTCCAGCACCGCTTCTCCCAGTAAAAAGTCAATGGACAGAGGAAAAAGTTCAATCTTTCCGGCGGTCATGACGCCGGTCCTGCGAAGCTGCGCCCCGATCCGTGCACTGAGCACATTTAAATCATAGGGCTTGGTCACATAATCGTCCCCGCCCTGTAAAAGACCTTTCACAACGCTCTCGTTTTCATCCCTGCATGTCAGGAAGATGATGGGGGCGTTTGTTTTTTGCCGCAGTTCGGAACAGAATTCAAAACCGGAGCCGTCCGGCATCATCACATCCAGCAGAATCAGATCGGGGCTGTACTCCTCCAATTGAAAGCGTGCTTGCGCAAGGGTAGACGCACCGACAATCGCATAACCCTTGCCCTCAAAATATTCCCGGTTAATGGCAAGTACATCGGCTTCGTCTTCCACCATTAAAATAGTTGCTTGTTTCGTTCTGCCACCCCCTGTATTCTGCCGCTCCAGTTTACCATATTTTCACAAAAAGTGAAACGCCGGGACATGTTTTATATTTGCAATCAAGAATTCTTGATAATCCATACAGAGAGATTTTTTCCCGATACGATGAGCTTAAAGTTTGCATGGCAGGGAAGAGGCGGTGACTGATGCTGCTGCCGACCGTGGTATTTGCGGCGTTCACCGATGACTGGGGACAAAGTGCACGTCGATTTTGGCGTTGCTGGTGTTGACGTTCAGGCTTTTCGTCTGTTCCGGATAGACGAGCTCCGGCGGCAGAGTGTTTGAAGCGTTGCTGGTATGGCTGCAGACGGCGTATTCCCGCATATCACCGATGATTGTCGCGGAGACGGCGGCATTGTGCGTGGCGAACTCCAGATGATCCGACTCGGCGCTGTTGGCGCGGATCGAGCCGTTGCTGGTGTATAATTTCAGCGTATCGCGGAATGCACAGTTCTGCGCGGTGATGCGGCCATTGCTGGTTTCCACCGTGCAGGTGTTCCCCTGCAGATTCTGAAGATCCACAGCTCCGTTGGAAGTATCGGCGCTGAGAATATCACAGATGATATTTCTAAGCGTCAGATGTCCGTTGGAGGTTGTGAACTGTGCCGAGGTCAAATGTCCGAGGCTGTCGGCGTTCAGTCGGGCGTTGCAGGTGGCGATGGACAGCGATCCGGCGAAGGAAACCGGGACATCCACCACGATTGTGCGCGGACCGGAAAACAGTGCCCGCCAGTGAAACAGGAACATCTGCATGGTGTGACGGAAGGTAAAGACGCCATTTTCTTCGCTGAAAGCAACGCGGTCGCTTTCGCTGGGTTCAAAGTGAACTTGAACCGGGCCGCTGTGGACTGCCCGCACTTCAACGGCGGTGTGTCGGGCATTGATCACGATGCTGTGTACTTCGCCGTGGGCGGCGTAGCCGTCTGACTGAACCTGCTGCGCGTCCGCAGAGTCGGTGCGCGCGGGCTGCACGGTGGGAACTGCAGAGTGTGTTTCGGCCAAGATCTGTGCTGCAATTTCCTGCGGTGATCCAAAGCCGGAGATGAGTTTTGCTTCGTCTGCTCCGTTTTCCACTCCGTCACAGATCATTTCCCGGTAATAGTCCATGACGCGGGCGCGCTCCATATCGCTCAGCGACGCGAGCTCGGCGCACAGCCGCTGTAAAAATTCTTCCTGATTCATTGATATTCCTCCTCAACATATTGATAGATGCGGCGCATTTCCTCTGCTTCGGACAGAAACTGTTGGATTTTTTCCTGGCCGGGAATCTCAAGGCGGTAATACTTTCGCAGACGGCCATTGTGTTCCTGCGAAAATGTGGAGACACAGCCGCTGCTCTCCAGACGCCGAAGAATGGGATACAGGGTTGATTCCGAAACGTCAATGTAGGGAGACAGATCGCTGACAATGCGGTAACCGTAAGATGGTTCCTTTTGCAGCGCTGCCAGCACACAGATCTCCAGAACTCCCTTTTTTCTCTGCGTATCCATAAAAACTCCTTCCTGCTGCCCGGCAAGTGACGATGCTTGCCGTATTGGTGCGCAATACTGCGTATCGCATATTATGTAATACATAGTATAAGGCAATACGTAGAAAAGTCAAGAGGGAATTTCAAAAAATAATCCAATGTCCGCATGCCTGTAACGTATCCAAGTCAAAGACGGCGTGATATGCTGCTGCATATCACGCCGTCTTTATCAAGAAAATTTTTTATCTGCCGTAATAAAGTCTGCGGAAACCCATTCGGCAGAGCTGTCATACTCCTCCGACCGCTTTTTAAGACGGAGAAGCCCCACCGAACCGGAAATACAGATCGGCAAGAGGGCGGTACAGAATCATTGCAAGAATAAAATTGCCGCAGCCATGGACAAGGTCGAAAGGAATGCCGGCAAGCCACCAGGCCGCGGCAACGCGGATTCCGCCAAAAGCCAGGTAGGGAAACGAACAGAGAAAACCGAACGCAAGGCCGTAAGCACCGCTTATAGCTGCCCAAAAAAGAGGCGGCCTTGGCCGTTTCCCAAGCAGCGTCACTGCCAGCCAGAGAAGCGTCCACACGTACAGATACATGATCCACCACAGCCCAAAGCCATAAACCATGCCTTCCAACGCCGCAAAAACATAGACGATCCAAAGTGTCCGGCTCCGAAACCAGCGCGTATAGAGCATGACAAGAAGGGTGGTGACTTCAATATTCGGAAGGGGAGCCATGGCAATCTGCAGCCCGAACAGCACCGCGGTGCAGACCGCCAATTCTGTGAGCATACGGGGAGAGATCCGGGCCTTGTCAGGATCAGGAGTTTTCGTAAACAAACGCATACGTGTCGCCGCTTGTGACGGGCTGCTGATCGATTCCGTAATCGCCGTATTCCCCATTTACATAGATGGCCCAATAGGCTTTATCAGTTTCAAAATTCGCTGTTTCGCCGTTGATGGAATAGACGGCAAAGCCGTATTTGGTCTCTTCGCCCTCCAGCGTCAGGACGGACTCCGCCGCCTCCTTCAGATATGCCGCGTCGGTGTCTACCGGATAGCTCTGTGTGGTTCCGTCCTGCCCTGTGACCGTAATGGTGATGTGCTTTTCGCCCGCCGATGCGTGCGGCGCGGCAAACCACCATACGCCGGCTAAAATCACGGCGGCCAGAACTAAAACCACGACGGCGGTGAGGCCGCTGCGATGTCCTGCTTTCATGTTGATTCCTCCTCAGTCTGCTTTGGGTTCTTGTGCTGCCTGCTGAAAGACCTGCGCGGCATAGCGCACGGACTCCATAGCGTTTTTTGCGTATCGGTCTGCGCCGATCTGGTCGGCGTATTCCTGCGTCAGCACAGCGCCGCCCACCACTACGCGGCAGTCAGGCTTTTTCTCGCGCAGCAGGGCGATGGTGTCCGCCATGGCGGGCACGGTGGTGGTCATCAGCGCGCTCAAACCCACCAGCTTCACGTCATCCCGGACGGCTGCCTCTACAATGGTCTCGGGCGGTACATCCCGGCCAAGATCAATGACGTGATAGCCGTAATTCTCCATCAGGGCCTTGACGATGTTCTTGCCGATGTCATGGATGTCGCCCTTGACGGTGGCCAAAATCACAGCCGGGCCAACCTCGCCAGTGATGGGCATTTTCTTTCGAGCCTCCTCAAACGCGGCCTTGGCCGCTTCGGCGCTCATAAGAAGCTGGGGAAGAAAAACGGTCTTATTTTCAAAGCCCTGCCCCACGATGTCCAGTGCGGGCACGATCTGCTCGTTAATCAGCGTGAGCGGCTCCAGCGTGGAGAGAGCCTCCCGCGCCAGCCGGGCGGATTCCTCGTTCAACCCCCGGATGATGGCGCCCTGAAGTCCCTCGGGTGTCTCTGATCTGCGGGTTGCGGGAGCGGCCGCCGGAGAGGCGGTCTCCACCGTCACGTCCTGCGCGTAGCGGATATATTCCTGGCAGTTGGGGTCCAGATTGGCCAGAGCCAGATAACTGAAATATGCCTTGCGCATTTCGGCGGAGTAGGGATTCATGATCGCCGCGCTCAGGCCCTGTGTCAAGGCCATGGTGAAGAACGAAGCGGTAATAAAATCCCGGTTGGGCAGCCCGAAGGAAATGTTGGATATGCCCAGTGAGCAGCAGGCGCCCAGCCGTTCCCGAATCAAAGGGATAGTGGCCAGCGTGACCTGCGCCGCGTTTTGATCGGAAGAGATGGTCATGGCCAGGGGGTCAAAGATCAGGTCGTGGATACCGATTCCATACTCCGCGGCGCGGCGGGCGATCCGCTCAGCGATGGCGAAGCGTCCTTCGGCGGAATCCGGAATGCCCTGCTCGTCCAGCGTCAGACAGACCACCAGACCGCCGTATTTCCGAACCAGCGGGAATACGGCGTCCATGCTTTCGGGGTTTCCGTTGACGGAGTTGATCATGGGCTTTCCGTTGTAAATCCGCATGGCACGCTCCATGGCAACGGGGCTGGAGGTATCCAGCTGCAGCGGCAGACCGGACACGCCCTGCAGCTCCCGGACGCAGTCGGTCAACATGGCGGGCTCGTCGATTTCCGGCAGTCCCACGTTGACATCCAGCACATGGACGCCCTGTTCTTCCTGCGCGATGCCCTCCCGGAGAATATAGCCGATGTCATGGCTGCGCAGTGCCTCTTTAAAGCGCTTTTTTCCGGTGGGATTGATCCGCTCGCCGATCAGCACCGGCGCACCGCCGAACTCCACCGCGTGGGAGTAAGAACTGATGACGGAGCGGTGCTTCGGCGTTACCGGCATCGGGGCAATGTCCCGTGTCCGTTCTGTCAATGCCCGGAGATACTCCGGGGTGGTTCCGCAGCAGCCCCCGACAATGCGGGCGCCGCCGGCGGCAATTTGCCCCATGACAGCGGCGAATTCCTCGGGCCCCACGTCATATACCGTCCGGCCGTCCTCGGACCGGGGCAGACCCGCATTGGGCTTTACCAGGATGGGAACCGAGGCGCATTGCACAAAGCGCGGCAGCAGCTCCAGCATCCGTTCCGGCCCCAGAGAGCAGTTGATACCCACCGCGTCGGCGCCCAGTCCCTCCAGCATGGCCACCATGGCCTCCGGCGTGGCACCGGTCATCAGCTTGCCGCTCTCGTCGTACACATTGCTGGCAAACACGGGCAAAGAGCAGTTTTCCTTCGCAGCCAGGACAGCGGCTTTGGTTTCATAGCTGTCATTCATGGTTTCAATCAGGATAAAGTCGGCTCCGGCCTCCGCACCGGCGCGCACCTGCTCGGCAAAAAGCTCCACGGCGCGTTCAAACGGCACGTCGCCCAGCGGGGCCAGCAGGTGCCCCAGAGGGCCGATATCCAGCGCCACGAAACGGTCGGCCTGCCCGCCCGCAGCGGTGTCTCTGGCCGTTTTGGCGCAGGAAATGGCGGCGTGAATGATCTCCGCCACCGAAGGCGTGGAGATGCCGTCAAACTTCAATCCATTGGCGCCGAAGGTGTTGGCGCAGACCGCATGGCTTCCCGCCTCGAAATAGGCGCGATTCAGCGCGATGATTTCTTCCGGACGGCTTATATTCCAAGTTTCGGGCAATTCTCCGGGCTTCAGGCCGCGCTCCTGCAGACAGGAGCCGGTTCCGCCGTCCAGATAGAAAAGACCCTTCCGGATACATTCCATTACATTCATACGTTCTCCTACAGCCGGAACGCACACTCCGGCTTATCACATAATGTGCAGTCGTGGAACCGGGCAGTACAGCCTGTCCGTCCGATTCCCACAATCGCGGACACAGATTTTTGGGGAATCATCAAAAGCGTGTCTGTCAGGGTAATACCTGCCTTGCGGCTGCTGTCAAGGCACGACAAAAGCGGCCTTTGTAGGCTGAGAGGCAGATCTCCGTAGCCGGGACTGAACCGGGGGCGCAGAAAGCTGCCTGCATATTCCTCCCGCCAGCGGTCGCACAGGGCGTCGCAGAAGCACTCCACGGCGGCCGTGCCGATGGCGTCCAGCACCAGGGCCTGCGCGGGAGACGTGACGGCGGCGCGTTTGCGCTGGAGCTCTGCCTCCATCCCCGTGGTGGCGGCGAACACAATGGCCCGGTCGCAGCCCGACAGGTTTTTCGCCAGGCTTTTGCCGGGTGCGAAAAAGGCACCGAAATCCACACCTCTGTCGGTTCCCTGAATGGGAAAAACCAGAAAACATGCCCGATAACGGACAATACTGCTGAAGCTGGAGAGACAGGCTTCTGTCAGAGCGGAGAGCTCCGCCTCCGGCTGAGAGTTCCGTAGCCCCATGTATCGATAGACAGATGCACGGGGAATGTCCAGCGATTGGGCGGGCAGCTCCACGGTTCGGACAGATGATTCCGCACTCATTTGATAATCTCCGAAAGGTTTTCCTGAATCTTTTGAGCCACAGAAGGGTTGTTCATGGAGTAGACGTGAACCGCGGGGATGCCGTTGGCAAACAGGTCGATGATTTGCTCGGTGGCATAGGCGATGCCCGCCTGCTTCATGGCCGCGGGGGTGCCCCCAAAGCGGTCGAGAATATAGCGGAAGCGCTGGGGGAGCACCGTGCCGGAAAGCGCCGTGATCCGGCGGATCTGGCTGAGATTGGTCACGGGCATGATGCCGGCCACCACGGGGACGTGGATGCCCGCTTCCCGCAGCTTGTAAACGAAATTATAATAAACATGATTGTCAAAAAACATCTGTGTGGTCAGAAAATCACACCCGGCATCCACTTTTTCTTTCAGATGTGCGATGTCTTCCATTTGCGTGGCAGACTCGGTATGCCCCTCGGGATAGCAGGCGCCGCCGATGCAAAAGCCGCCGTATTCCCGGATTTCCCGAACCAACTCGCCGGCGTAATGATAGTGCCAGTGATCCTCGGGCTTCGCGTCCGGGGCCAAATCTCCCCGCAAAGCCAGAATGTTTTCGATTCCCGCGGCCCGCAGAGCATCCAGCTGACTGTGGACGCCCTCACGGGTGGAGTTGATGCAGCTCAAATGCGCCAGGACGGGCACATGATACGTATTCTGCAGGTCGGCGGCGATGGAAACGGTGCTGGCGCTGGTTCCGCCGCCGGCGCCGTAGGTTACGCTCATATAGCTGGGAGAGAGCTGGGCAATCTCCGCAATGGCGGCCTGAATGCTTTCGTAAGGACCGTTGTTTTTGGGCGGGAAAATCTCAAAAGAGAGAGAGAACTGCTTTTCTCCGATAATCTGGTTCAATTTCATATATGATCTCCTTTTCCACTCGGGCGGGTGGGTGAACTGATGTTCCGGGCTGCCCGAAAACAATAAAAGTGCCCGGGGGTAACAATGACTCCCGGGCACGGTAATACGGTATTATTTGCCGCAGCATGAGGCCTCATGTATATGGAGAGGCTCCCGGCAGCGGCAAAAATTCTCCCGCAGACAGCGTTCCCGGGAGTGCAGCATTCGTCCAAAGCGAAAATTGCTCCGCAGCAGCTGATGAAACAGAGAACTCATTTTGCACACCTCCTTGAGAAGCATCCGGATAGAGATACTTTTTTTCGTATTATATTTGGGATCGTATGGGAAGTCAATACAAAAGCCGGATTTACCATAAAAAAGGCGTGATATCTGCCTTAATTTATCTGATTT
>QKDF01000220.1 GCA_003245395.1 Clostridia bacterium | reverse complement strand
TACCGTGGCCTGGTCGTCCATGGCCGGGTTCTGTGACAGAAAGCTGATCTGTACGTTGGGGTCCCGGGACACTTTGCCGCCGTCGGGTTCGATCGTACCGGAGAGGACCTTTAAAAAGGTGGATTTTCCGGTACCGTTGATACCGATAATTCCCACCTTGTCACCGTCATTGAGATAAAAATTCACATCCTCCAGCAGCTGACGGCTGCCGAAATTGATGGACAGATGTTCCGCAGATAAGAGCATACATGCCTCCTTGGGAAGTAATTGTATGTATTTTACCACAATAAAACGGATTTGGCTATCTGTTGCCCGGTGTTTGTGATATGCTCAAAGAGCAAACCACTCTGTAAGGAGGCCGCCCATGCCCAGAGTTGAATACCGTGTCCCCTCCGGCGAGGAGGGCCGATGCGTCCGCAGCATTCTGAAAGGAAAGCTGCATTTTTCTTCCCACGCCATCTCCCGGCTCACCCGAACCGAAAACGGAATCCTTGTCAACGGCCTTCCAGCCCGGACGACGGCTGTCCTTTCCTCCGGTGATGTGGTCAGCGCAGAGGCCGGCGACGTCGGTCAACCGCGGGAGCGGTCCGTTCCGGGAAACTGGCCGCTGCCGGTGGTCTGGGAAGATGACTATCTGCTGATCGTCAACAAGCCAGCGGGAATGACAGCTCATGTCTCCAACTTTCTGCCGGATACGCCCACAGTCGCCGGGGCACTGGCCTATACCCGCGGCACGGATTTTATCTTTCATCCTGTGAATCGCCTGGACAAAGGCACCACGGGGTTGATGGCAGTGGCAAAAAGCGGGCATGTCCACGACCTGCTGCGCCGCGTTCTGCATACAGATTCCTTTTACCGGGAATATCGGGGAATTTGCATTGGCTGTCCCTCTCCGCCCTCAGGTGTCATTGATCTGCCCATCGGGCGTGATGAATCTTCTGCCATTGCCCGGATGGTGCGTCCGGACGGTGCAGCCGCAGAATCCCGGTACGAGGTACTGCAGTGTTCGGGTAATCTGACGCTGCTGCGCCTGATTCCAAAAACCGGGCGAACCCATCAGCTGCGGGTACACATGGCTGCCGTTGGCTGTCCGCTGGCGGGCGACTGGCTGTACGGAACCGAGGCGCCCGAACTGATTGCGCGGCCCGCGCTTCACTCCTGGAAGCTGTCCCTGACGCACCCCATCACCGGTGAGCCGCTTTATTTTACGGCTCCGCTGCCGGAAGATATGCTCCGACTGATTCCAGGCGGGTCTGCTTTTTCTCCCTCTCTTTGAAAAGTGCATGTTCAGCGGATAATCCTCAAGCGGCGGAACATACTAGCGTCAGAGGTGATTAATATGCAACTGTCCCAAAAGGAAACCACATTGCTCAAGGATCTGAAGGAACAGGAAAAGCTGTGCGCGGACAAGTATCAGAAGAATGCCGCCGACGCGTCTGACGCCCAGCTCAAGCAGCTGTTCAACCAACTCGCACAAAACGAGCAGCAGCATTGGGATACCCTTTCCCAAATTGAAAAGGGAACCGTTCCCCCGATGAGCGGTTCATCCGGATCTTCCAGTTCTTCCTCTTCCGGTTCGTCTTCCTCCGGTTCTTCAAATTCCTCCAGCTCGTCCTCCTCCGGTTCCTCTTCCTCCGGTTCGTCTTCCGGACAGCAGTCTTTCCAGGCAACCTATAAGATGGGTGAAACTCCCGAAAAGAAAAATGACTGCTACCTGTGCTCGGACGTTCTTGCCGCGGAGAAGCATACCTCCCACCTGTATGACACCTGCGTTTTTGAGTTCAAGGACCAAAAGCTCCGTGACTCCCTCAATCACATTCAGAAAGAAGAGCAGGAACACGGAAAAATGATCTATGATTATATGCAGACCAACGGCATGTATTCATAAAAAGCCCCGGGCCGCTGTACAGCGGCCCGGTTTTTCATTCAAAAAGTTTATTGACCGGCGGTCGGCAGCTGCCGTCTTCGCAAATATAAAATGTGGTCTTTCCTTCGAGGAGCGGGTATGCCTGTGTGGGTCTTTCCAACACCGTCAAATCTTCATCCGCTCCAAACCGTCCCTTGAGCAATTCCCTGTCAGTTTCTGTCTGCAGTACGGCGGTGGTGTGCCGGGGCGGGTGAAGATACCGGGCGAGAGCCAGCAAATAAAAGCAGTAGCCGGCAGGGTATTGCGCCGCTTCCGCAGAAAGAGCCGTCAGCTGTTCTTTCGCCAGATCCCCGTACCGCTCCTCTCCGGTCAGAGCGTAGAGACGAACCAGATTGTGGGCCATCACGGAATTGCCGCTTGGGATCGCTCCATCATAGGTTTCTCTGGGTGAGAAAACCAGCTGTTCATTCTCTTTTCCAGACAGTGAAAAGCCACCCGCTCCATGTGTGAAATTTGTAAGTGCCGCTTCTGTGAGGCTGCGTGCCATTTCCAGATAGCGTCCGCTCATTGCCGCCCCGTACAGCTCCAGCAGCGCAAAGATATAAAAGGCGTAATCGTCCAGGAACCCCGCCGCCCCTTGCTTTCCATCCCGATAGCTGACCATCACATAGTTTCCCCTGCACAGATGCGCAGCAAGGAACCCCTCCGCCCGTTTCGCAGCGGTTAGATA
>QKDF01000156.1 GCA_003245395.1 Clostridia bacterium | reverse complement strand
TGTCCCTGCCCGCCCAGGGGGTAAACAAACAGAATTATTTCGCCTGTATGGGTGCCATCGTGGCCGGGAAGCCGCAAAAGCTGTATTACAACTTCGATGTGGCCGGGAAGCGGGGCAGAATTGCCTTTGCTCTTACAACCAACCGGGAATTGCTGCTGTACTGTTCCCATGACGGAGAGGACGGAGATACGCCGGAGGGCGTCAGGGACGAGCTGGCGGCCCGCGGGGATGTGGTGAGCGCCGTGATCGGAGACGGTGGCACAAAGGCAAGTATGATCGGCCCGAACGGAAGCGTGGAGGGTGCGGAAGACGTTGTACAGAACATTCTCCTGGTCTATCTGAAAAAGGAGACAGATATGGACGTAAAGACCTATTCTAAAGCAAAAAGCGGCAGCGTGAAGCTGTCTGCGAATTTTAGCGTGTCGGAGTTCGCCTGCCACGACGGCAGCGACACCGTTTTGATTTCGGATAGCCTGGTGGCACTGCTCCAGAAGATCCGGACCCACTTCGGAAAGCCGATGACAATCAACAGCGGGTACCGGACGGCTGCCTGGAACGCCAAGAATGGAGGCGCAGTAAAGTCACAGCACCTGCTGGGTAAGGCAGCGGACATCACGATTTCCGGCGTGACGCCGCTGGAGGCGGCGCAGTATGCCGAGTTCCTGCAGCCTGCCACTGGCGGGATCGGGCTGTACAAGTCCTTCACCCACGTAGATGTGCGGGACACCAGGACGCGCTGGGACAGCCGCACAGGCACCGAGACGGCCGTTTCCGGGTGGCCGGGATATACGGAGCTGACCGAGCTTGAAAAGGCGGTGGACAAGCTGGCCGCGGCGGGGATCATCGACAGCCCGGACCGGTGGAAAGCGCTGGACTTCACGGCTAACAGCGTGCAGCTGCTGCTGATCAAGATGGCGGCGGCAATTCAGTAAAGGGGGATTACCAATGTCGGTTGCATCGGACAGCACACTGAGCGCGGCGGCTCAGCAGAAGATCAAGGACATTACCCAGCAGATGATGAGCGGTAGCCTTTCGCTGGCGGATGCCAACAGTCAGGCGAATGCTATCCGGGCCAGCGAAGGTGCAAACTACACAGCCACGACCAAGGGGGCAACCGTATACAAGACGGGAAGCTCCAGCACGACGGGAAGCAGTGCTTCTGGAAGTTCCGGAAGCCTTGACTATTCCCTGATGATTCAGAATGCAATTAATAATAATGCCTCTGGTGACACAGTGCAGGCTCTGCTTGACGCGCGTAATGCGAAGACCAGTGCAAACGCGGATTATTACGCGTCAAAAGGAATTTCCGATAGTGATAGTATTTCCAAGGTGGCACAGGCTTACATTGACAGCCAGAACAATCCATCGCAGACGCAGTACGGTAGTTTTGAGGATTTTTTGAATGGATCCGGATACGACCAATACAGCGCACAGACAAAAGCCGCTATTCAGGCGATGGTAGACAGTGCGGTATCCGGGTATCAGGATCAGATCGACACCACCAATACGGACAGCGCGGAACTGGCGCGGCATGCATACATCGCCAAAATGTTGGGACAGAAAAACCTGAATCAGCAGCTGTCCGCATCTGGATATTCCGGAGGTATGGCGGATAGTCAGAAGATTCAGACGGAAACAAACTACCAGAATAATCTGACCAGCATTGAAAACCAGAGGCTGGCAACCATCAAGGAGCTACAGACGGCCATCACGCAGGCGCAGCTGTCCGGGAACCAGCAAGCGGCAGAACAGCTGGCATCCGAGCTGCAGAATGCACAGAGCCAGTGGAGCAGCTACGTGCAAAACCAGAATAGCCTGAACGCCTCCGTGGCCAGCGACAATAAATCTGCGGCGTATACAAAAGCGTGGAACCTGCTGCAGATGGGACAGATGCCGGATAGCTCTACATTGGAGCTGGCGGGGATTAGCCAGACCGAAGCCATGGCGGCGAGAACCTATTATGCAAATCTGATTGCACAGCAGAATGGGAGTACCACCGGGGCGACAACTGCCACGACAAAAACCACAACGAAGACTTCCAGCGGAAGCACAAGTAGTACAGCTTCGAAGACTGCTGCAGCGTCAACCAGCGCGACTACGACTGGGATGAATACCAGTAACTTTGAAGCATTCGCAAAGTCGGTTGCGGCCCAGCTGGCAGCAGGAAGCACAGATGCAGCTGTATCCAATATCAATAAGAATTGGAGCGGACTTTCTGAAGCCCAGAAGACACAGCTGCAAACCTTGCTCGGGAAGTACGGATACAGCTATGCCACTTAATAGGAGGACACAATGGGCACACTGAAAAAAATGAAAACAGATCAGATCCCGGAGCAGCGTTCAGCCGGTGGGAAGCTGGTACAGTTGAAAGGGACGGGAGCGCAAAACGCGCTCTCGTCCCCTGCACTTTCCATGGCAAACACAGCCTTGACACGCAGCGGTCAGAGCCGCAACAACTTCGACGCAACGGTAAGGGCAAATTATGCGGCGGCGCAGAAAACCGGGGCTCCCGTGTTAACAAGCGGCTATGGAGGAGGCGGTGGCCGCGGCGGAATGACACAGGAAGAAGCCAAGGCGGGCGCCGAAGCGGCAAAAGGT
>QKDF01000264.1 GCA_003245395.1 Clostridia bacterium | reverse complement strand
ATGGCGCCGTATACGGAAAGCTGAATAAGGCCCGGAGACATTTGTCTCCGGGCCTTTGCATGTTTTATCAGAAATTACTCCCGATCCGGCATTCCGAAAGCGGAAGGCAGAGGCACCTCCGGCATCAGTTCCCGGCTGACGACCGTGAGCATTTCCTCCAGCTTGGCGCAGTCTTCAGGCGGAAAGCGTGTTGCGATGCGCGCCATGACCCCCTGCATATACCGGGTGCTGATATTGTAGTAATCGATATATTTCTTTGTGACCTGCAGGTGGTATTCCCGACGGTCCTCCGGGGATTGCACCCGACTGATATAGCCCTTTTTCACCAGACTGTTGACCTTATAAGCGGCATTGGGAGGCGAGATCCGCATGAAGGAGGCGAATTCGTTGATGGTGGGGCTGCCCAGTGCCTGGATCGTCTCCATACAGAAGGTTTCCACGGTGGTCAGACTGGCCTCCCGGGTTTGAAACCGACGGAAGATCTCCTGGTAAAAATGCAGCTTGAACTTGGTGTACACATCAAAAAATGCTTTTTCCAACATCAGAAAATTCACGTCCCTTTCCCGGATTTTTCACTTGCACCCCCAGTATAGCAGAAAACGGTAAAAAACGCCATCCCACTTATTGTCCCACGGCGAAAGTCAGCTCCGCTGTGGCCACCACCTTGCCATCTACTGTGGCTGTGGCCTCTCCTATGCCGACGGGGCCCCGCTGACGGGTCAGGGTGCAAGTCATCTCCAGTACGTCGCCGGGCGTGACTTTGCTGCGGAAGCGGGCGTTTTTGATGCCGCCGAAATAAGCGATTTTCCCCTTGTTTTCCGGCAGGGATAAAATGGCGACCGCGCCCACCTGCGCCATGGCCTCCACGATCAGGACGCCGGGCATCACATGCTCGGCAGGGAAGTGGCCGCAGAACATGAGCTCGCCCACGCTGACGCATTTGATGCCCTTGGCCCACTTGCCCGGTTCACCGTCTATGATCCGATCCACCAGGGCGAAGGGATAGCGGTGAGGCAGAATCTCTGCAATCTGATTGGAGTTGAGCTGCATGCTTATTCCTCCCATCTTTTCAGCAGGAGACTGCCGTTGTGCCCGCCGAAGCCCAGGGAGTTGGACAGGGCATAGTGGATGGCGGCCTCGCGTCCCTCATTGGGTACCACGTCCAGGTCGCATTCCGGGTCCGGCTGACGGTAGTTGATGGTGGCGGGCAGGAAGCCGTCCCGCAGGGCGAGAGCCGAGAAGATTGCTTCCACGGCGCCCGCCGCGCCCAGCATGTGGCCAGTCATGGATTTGGTGGAGCTGATGGCCAGGCGATAGGCCCAGTCCCCAAATACCGCCTTGACCGCATTGGTTTCGCCTGCGTCATTGAGATGGGTAGAGGTACCGTGGGCATTGATATAGTCCACCTGTTCCGGCGCAACATCCGCGTCCGCCAGAGCCATGGCCATGGCCTTTGCGCCGCCCTCGCCCCCGGGAAGGGGGGCCGTCATATGATAGGCGTCACAGGTGGCGCCGTAGCCCACCATCTCTGCGTAGATTTTTGCGCCCCGCGCCTGGGCGTGACTCAGCTCCTCCAGCAGCAAGATGCCTGCGCCCTCGCCCATGACGAAGCCGGAACGCTCCGCGTCAAAGGGAATGGAGGCGCGCTGGGGGTCTTCCGATGCCGTCAGGGCCTTCATGGAGGTGAACCCGCCCACCGACAGCTGCGTGAATGCGGCTTCGGCTCCGCCGCAGAGCATGGCGTCGGCATAACCGTCCCGAATATAGTGGAATGCGTCTCCCACGGCATTGGTTCCACCGGCGCAGGCCGTGACCGGGCAGGTGCACATGCCCCGGAAGCCCGCCTCGATTGCAACCCGCCCTGCGGCCATGTTGCAGATGGCCATGGGAATATAGAAGGGGGATACCCGGTCGAAGCCCTTGCTAAGGCCGCGGTCGTGCTCATCCTCCGTATTCCGCATACCGCCGATTCCGCTGGAGACAATGACTCCGCAGCGGTCCAGGTTGGTTTGTTCACGGTCAAGGCCGCTGTCCGACAGTGCTTCCCGTGCGGCAATGATGGCAAATTGGGTGAACCGGGCCATGTGCTTGGCCTCTTTTTTATCCAGAAAATCCTCGTCCCGGTAATCTTTGACCTCTGCGGCCAGCTTGACCTTCTGGTCGGCCGGATCATAGAGCGTGATGGGGCCTACGCCGCACACGCCCCCGCGGACGGAAAGCCAGCTCTCCTTTGCGGTGTGTCCGATGGGCGTGATAGCCCCGATCCCGGTGATGACAACTCTGCGTCGCTCCATAGCATATTCCTCCTGTTTGGAAACTCAAAATGGTTTTTCGCCGCCGCATCGCCGAGGACGGGCAGACCGAAAGCAGGGACTTGTTGAAAAGGGAACTGTGGTTACATTGCCATGCCGCCGTCCACGCACAAGACCTGACCGGTGATATATCCGGATGATTGAGAGGCCAGGAATGCCACCGCGGCGGCAATATCCTCCGGCGTGCCCAAACGGCCCAGGGGGATGGAGGTTAGCAGGCTCTGACGGGCGCTCTCGGGCAGGGCGTCCGTCATATCGGTGGAAATGAAGCCCGGCGCCACCGCGTTGACGGTGATGTTCCGGGAGGCCAGCTCCCGGGCCAGGGACTTGGTCATTCCGATCAGGCCCGCCTTGCTGGCGGCATAGTTTACCTGGCCGATATTACCCCGCAGTCCCACCACGGAGCTTAAGTTGATGATCCGTCCGTACCGCTGCTTCATCATGGTGCGGGAGACGGCTTTCATACACAAAAACGCGCCCTTGAGGTTCGTGTCCAGCACAGCGTCGAAGTCGGATTCTTTCATGGTCATCAGCAGGCTGTCCCGGGTGATTCCGGCGTTGTTTACCAGAATGTCGATGCGGCTGAATTCGTCCATGGCTGTTTTCATCAAAGCGGCTACTGCTTCCGCGTCCGCCACACTGCCCTGTACCGCCGTGGCTTTCGCTCCCAGTGCGCGCAGCTGAGAAAGTGTTTCTTCTGCTGCAGCAGTGTTTCCAGCATAGGAAAAGACGATGTTAGCCCCATACCGGGCCAGCTCCAGGCACACGGCCCGGCCGATCCCGCGGCTGCCGCCGGTTACTACGGCGACTTGACCTGTCAAGTTCATCAGCTACACACTCCTTTCAAAAGCTCCGGCAGGGCTTCTGCTTCTGCCGCGGTTTCCACAGTGAATACGGGCAGCTCCGGAACTGTCTTGCGGACGAATCCGGACAAGGCTTTGCCTGGCCCGATTTCCACAACGGCATCCACGCCCAGTCCGGCCATGGCACGGATACAGTCCTCCATATAGACGCTGCTTTGTACCTGACGTTCCAGAAGGGCGGGAATCGTGTCGCCTTCGCCCATGGGGCCGCCCAGGCAATTAAACAGGACCGGGATAGAGGGCGCGGCGAATTCCATTCCCGCGAAATAGTCCCGCAGAGCGTCGCCGGCGGGCTTGAGCAGGGAGGTATGAAACGGCCCGCTGACCCGCAGAGGCATACACCGCTTGGCGCCTTTTTCTTTTGCCAGCGCGGCGGCACGCTCCACAGCGGCGGTTTCACCGCCGATGACAATCTGGCCGGGGCAGTTGAAGTTGCAGGCCTCCACCACGCCCAGAGCCGAGGCTTCCCGGCAGGCGTCCAGAAGCGGTTCCCGATCAAGTCCCAATACGGCCATCATAGCACAGGGGATGCCCTCGGCGGCTTTGGCCATGGCCCGGCCCCGGAAGGCCGCCAGCCGGATCGCCGTTTCACCGTCGAACACGCCCGCGGCGCACAGGGCGGAGTATTCGCCCAGCGACAGCCCGGCGGCTGTGGAGGGAACAATGCCCTTTTCACGCAGAACAGCCGTCAGACCAACGGCAAAGGCCACCATGCAGGGCTGAGTATACTCCGTATGATCCAGCAGCCCATCGGGGTCTGCAAAGCAGACGGACTTTACATCAAAGCCCGCGTCGGCCTTGTCCAAAACCGCCCGGAAGGCGGGATAGGCTTCGTACAGATCGGCGCCCATGCCGGGGTGCTGAGACCCCTGACCGGCATACAAAAATCCAAGTTTCATCGTGCCGCCACCAATTCATCCAGCCGCGTCTGATATCCGGCCAACAAATCTTCGTAAATCTGCCGCAGCGGTTTGATTTCGCGCAGCTGACCGGCCACCTGACCCGCCATCAGGCTGCCGTTGTCGATGTCGCCGTCGAAAACCGCCCGGCGCAAAGAGCCCAGGGTATAGTGTTCCAGCTCCTCCAGAGAGGCGCCCTGCTTCTCCAGTGCCAAATATTGCCGCGACATTTTGTTCTTCAGGATGCGCACCGGCGCGCCGATGCTTCGGCCGGTCACCGTGGTGTCGGAGTCCCGCGCCGCCAGCAGAGCCTGCTTGTAATTGTCGTGGATGGGGCACTCCCGGCTCACCAGCAGACAGGTTCCCACCTGCGCACCGCAGGCGCCCAGAGCGAAAGCAGCCGTCAACTGCCGGCCGTCGGCAATGCCGCCGGCAGCAACCACGGGCACGTCCACCGCATCCACCACCTGAGGCACCAGCGCCATGGTGGTCATCTCACCCACATGGCCGCCGCTTTCGGTGCCTTCGGCGATCACGGCATCCACACCCTGTCGGACCAGACGCTTTGCCAGAACGGCAGCAGCCACCACGGGCAGAATCTTCACGCCCGCGTCCTTCCAGGCGGGAATGTACTTGCCGGGGTTTCCCGCTCCGGTGGTCACCACCGACACGCCTTCCTCCACAATGATCTTTGCCATCTCGTCTGCGCAGGGATTCATCAGCATCAGGTTCACGCCGAAAGGCTTGTCGGTGTGTTCCCGGCAGATACGAATCTGGGTGCGCAGCAGTTCCGCATCCAGCATCCCTCCGGTGGCAATCACGCCCAGGGCGCCGGCATTGCTGTTGGCGGCGGCGAACTCGCCGGTGGCGATGTTGGCCATGCCGCCCTGAATGAAGGGAAATTCGGTTCCCAGCAGTTCATTTAATTTCATGTCTTCGCTCCTTACGCAAATTCCATCAGCGCGCCGCCCCAGGTCAGGCCGCCGCCGAAGCCCACGCACAGCACCCGGCTGCCGGGGCCGATCTTGCCCAGCTGATACAGTTCGCTGAGCACAATGGGGATGCTGGCGGCGGAAGTGTTGCCGTATTCGCTGATGTTTTTATAGTATTTTTCCGGAGGAATGTGGTATTTCCGCACCGCCAGATCGATGATGCGGGCATTGGCCTGATGGAACACGAAAAAGTCCACGTCGTCAATGGAGCGGTCAGAGGCCGTGAGCACCTGATCGATGCAGCGGGGCACGGCTTCCACGGCAAATTTGAAAACTTTCTGCCCGTCCATGGAGAGGACGGAGGTTCGGTCGTGACCCACGCCGCCCACGTGCAGGATCTGGTCGTCGCCCTGGCAGCCCAGCTGGGCATGGATGGTTTCAAAGGATTCGTTCCACTCCACCACCGCCGCGCCGGCGCCGTCTCCGAACAGGATACAGGTGGACCGGTCAGACCAGTTGATGATCCGGGAGAGCACATCGCACCCCAGCACCAGGCCGAACTTTCGGGGAGAGGCGGCCAGCAGGCACTCCATGGTGTGCAGGGCAAAGAGAAATCCGGTACAGGCGGCATTGAGATCAAAACAGGGGATATCCCCCGGCAGCCCCAGTTCCCGCTGCAGAGCACAGGCGGCGGAAGGTACCAGATCGTCCGGGGTCAAAGTAGCGACCACACAGGCACCGATCTGATCCGGAGAGATACCCGCATGTTCCAAAGCCATTTTTGCTGCGCCGACACACAGATCCAGGTGGCGTTCCCCCGTGACATGATGTCGGGTCTCGATACCGGTACGGGAGAGAATCCACTCTTCATTGGTGTCCACGATTTTGGTCATGTCCGTATTGGTCATGATTCGTTCAGGGGCACAGTGCCCGGTGCCCCGCAGCTTGATTCCGCTCATGGTTCCTCCTTGCCGGGGATGGGAACGGTGCCCATCTGCCGAAATTTCTGATAGCGGGCGGCGGTCAGTGCTGCGCCGCTTGGTTTCGAGAGCTGTGTAAGACAGCGTACCAGCGCCTGATCCAGCTGGGCAAAGGCAATTTCCGGCGCAAGATGGGCGCCGCCCGCAGGCTCCGGTACAATTTCGTCAATGACGCCCAGACGCTTTAAGTCCGGGGCGGTGAGCTTCATCAGACCGCAGGCTTCCGCACTGCGCCCCGCGTCTTTCCAGAGAATCGACGCAAAGCCCTCGGGGGACAAAATGGAGTACACCGCGTTTTCCAGCATCAACACCCGATCCGCCACGCCCAGAGCCAAGGCGCCGCCGCTGTTGCCTTCTCCGGTGACAATGGCAACCACGGGGACGGTCAGGCGGCTCATCTCCAGCAGGTTGCGGGCGATGGCCTCACCCTGTCCGCGGGCTTCGGCCTCCAGGCCGGGATATGCGCCGGGGGTGTCAATGAAGGTGAGAACCGGACGGCGGAACTTTTCTGCCTGCCGCATCAGCCGCAGGGCTTTGCGATAGCCCTCGGGAGAGGGCATTCCGAAATTACAGGCCAGGTTTTCTTCCAGTGTCTTGCCCTTCCGGGTGCCCAGTACGGTGACGGGCCGCCCGTGGAATCGGGCGATGCCGCCTAAGATACCGGCGTCTTCGCCGCACAGGCGATCACCCCGCTGCTCAAAAAAGTCGGTGAACAGTGCGCTGATAAAATCCGGGATATTGGGCCGCCCGGGATTGCGGGCAACAGCCACCCGCTCTGACGGGGAAAGCGGTTCGCTCATATGCGTCCTCCTTTGCTGTGCAGTTCCAGCAGCTGTGCCAGGGTAGCACGCAGACGATCCCGGGGGACAATCGCGTCCACAAACCCATGCTCCATCTGGAACTCGGCGCGCTGGAAGCCCTCGGGGAGGGACTGGCCGATAGTCTGCTGAATGACCCGGGGGCCGGCAAATCCGATCAGAGCCCCCGGCTCCGCCAGAATGATGTCCCCCAATGAAGCAAAGCTGGCCGTTACGCCGCCGGTGGTGGGATCGGTGAGAACGGAGATATAAAGTCCGCCCTTCTCATCCAGCCGTGCCAGTGCGGCGCTGGTTTTTGCCATCTGCATCAGGGAGAGGATTCCCTCCTGCATGCGGGCTCCGCCGCTGGCGGAAAAGAGAATCAGCGGCAGTTTTTGCCGGGCTGCGGTTTCAATGGCCGTTGTGACCCGCTCTCCCACCTCGGCGCTCATGCTGCCCATGAGAAAACGATTGTCCAGCACGCCCAACACGGCTTTGTGCCCGTCAATGGACCCGGTGGCGATGACCACGGCCTCAGACAGCCCGGTCATGCGCTGCGCCGTCTCCAGCTTTTTCCGATAGCCGGGAAACTGGAGCGGATCAAAGACAGCCGACCGATTGCCCAGCTCACGGAAGGAACCGGGGTCCAGCAGAATGCTCAGGCGGTAATAGGCGCCGATGGGGAAGTGGTGCCCGCAGCGGGGACACACATACAGCGCGGCGGAAAGGGCTTTTCGGCTACTGCTTGCACCGCAGTGCGGGCAGGCCTCGCCCAGTGCGTCAGGATGGGTCTGTCTGTCCCGAAAAGCCTTCATGGCCAGCAGCTTTTGCCGCCGTCTTGCGAAGATGTCATTCATACACTGCTCTCCCCTTCACTGACTTTGCGGCTCCAGCCCACCAGTTCTTCCAAATGAGTTTCCAGAAAAGCGGTGGTGCAGGCACCCCGCACATAGTCGGGGTGATACAAGACCAAATGGGACAGCTCCGCGTTGGTGGAGAAACCCTCGATAGTCAGTTCCTCCAACGCGCGCCGCATCCGGCGGATCGCTTCCAGCCGGGTGGGAGCCCAGGTCAGAATTTTTGCCGCAAGGGAGTCATAATAAGGCGGCAGCGTGCAGCCGCTGTACAGTCCCGAGTCCACCCGGACGCCGCACCCGCCGGGGAAGTGGACGAAAGAGGCGGTGCCGGGGCAGGGCCGGAAATTGGCTGCGGGGTCCTCCGCATTGACACGGCACTCAATGGCGTGGCCTGTGAGGACAATATCCTCCTGTCGTCTGGACAGAGGCAGGCCCGCCGCAATGCGGATCTGCTCCCGAACCAGATCGATCCCGGTGATCATCTCCGTAATGCCGTGTTCCACCTGAATGCGGGTGTTCATCTCCATAAAATAGAATCGCCCGTCCCGGTCCAGCAGAAACTCCACCGTTCCGGCGTTTTCGTATTCGACCGCCTGGGCGGCCCGGACTGCCGCGGCGCCCATCTCCTCCCGCAGAGCGGGTGTGAGAACCCGGGCGGGGGCCTCTTCAATCAGCTTCTGGTTTCGGCGCTGAACGGAACAGTCCCGATCTCCCAGATGAAGGGTGTTTCCGTGGGCGTCCGCTAAGATTTGAAATTCGATGTGTCTGGGGTCCACAATGAACTTTTCCAGATACATCTGGCCGTCGCCGAAGCAGGCGGAGGCTTCCGCGCTGGCTTGTTCAAAAGCCGCAGGCAGTTCCGCCGGTTCATTGACCCGGCGGATACCACGGCCACCGCCGCCGGCAGAGGCTTTGAGCAGCACAGGATAGCCCACCTGCTCCGCAATCCCCAGCGCCGTATCGGCATCTGCCACGGGGCCGTCGGAGCCGGGAACGGTGGGAACACCCGCGCGGCGCATCAGAGCGCAGGCCGTAGCCTTGCTGCCCGCCCGGCGGATGGTGTCTCCCGAGGGGCCGATAAAAGCAAGCCCCGCCTGGCGGCAGGCGTCGGCAAACTCCGCGTTTTCCGACAGAAATCCGTAGCCGGGATGGACCGCATCACAGCCCGTGGCAAGGGCCGCCGTGAGGATCGCACGCTGGTTGAGATAGCTGTCGGCAGCCCGGGCGGGCCCGATGCAAACCGCATGGGTGGCCAATTGGACGGACAGAGCATCGGCATCGGCGGTGGAATAGACCGCTACGGTTTCGATCTCCATCTCCCGGCAGGCCCGCAGAATCCGCAGAGCGATTTCACCCCGGTTGGCAATCAAAATGCGTTTGAACATGCTTACACCGCCCGATACCGGAAAATTGGCGTGTCATAGGACAGCAGAGCGCCGTTTTCCTGCAGAACCTCCTCGATGATGCAAGCACAGGGGGCAGTGACTTCACTCATCATCTTCATGGCCTCGATCAGGCATACCGCCTGCCCCTTTTCCACACGGTCACCCGGCCGCACAAAAGGCGGCTGATCCGGCGAGGGTGCGGCGTAAAACGTGCCCACCAGCGGAGCGCGGATGCAGGGAGAATTTTCTTCCTGTACGCTTTGCGTGGGGGCCGAGACGGGGGCCGCCGCTGCCGCCGCTGGGGCGGGGGCGGGGGAGGCGGACGCACGGCTCAGCTCGACGGAGCAGTCGCTCCGGACGACCTTCATCGACGCAAGAGAGCTGCGCTCGAAGCGGTCCATCAGCGCAAAGATTTCTTCGTTAGTCATGGTCCATTCCTTTCACATGTCGAAAAACCGCCCCGCCGGAATTCTCCGGCGGGGCCGGTATCAGTTTTTGTGGGCGTTGAGGTAGTTTACGATATCGCCAACAGTCTTCAGGTTGGGCAGTTCGCTGTCATCAATGGCCACGCCGGTGGCCTCTTCCAGCGCCATGACCAGTTCCACGGAAGCCAGGGAATCAGCGCCCAGATCTTCGGTCAGCCGGGCCTCCAGCGTTACCTGGTCAGCCTCGCAGGACAGGGTTTCCACAATGACATCGCGCACCTTTTCGAATTCCATAATAGATGCTCCTTTTATTTATTTTATTCATTTATTTTAGTTAAAATTATTAAACTAAAATATTTGAAGCAATTTTACCATGAGTAGGAAAAAAGTCAAGAGGAAATTTGTAAACGAGTAAAAAGAATTTGC
>QKDF01000304.1 GCA_003245395.1 Clostridia bacterium | reverse complement strand
ATGCCCATGGTGGAAGCCCTGCTGAAAAACGCAGACCTGACGGCGGCGGACGTGGACGTGATCGCCGTCGCGGCCGGGCCGGGGTCGTTTACGGGCCTCCGCATCGGCGTGGCCGCGGCCAAAGGGCTGGCGTTTGCCCTGGACAAGCCCTGCGCGGGCGTGTCCACTCTGGAGGCACTGGCCACGGGCCTTGCCCACACGGACGCGGTGATCGTCTGCGCCATGGACGCCCGGCGGGGGCAGATTTACAACGCGCTGTTTGCGGCGAAGGACGGCGTCCTCACCCGTCTGGCAGACGACCGGGCCATCGCCCTGTCCGACCTGGCAGAGGAGCTGAAACATGACTCCCGCCCAAAAATCGCCGTGGGCGACGGCGGCGAGCTGTGCCGGGATTTTCTCCTGGACGCAGGCATCGCCTGTTCCCTGGCTCCCGCCCGGCTTTTGTACCAGCACGCCATCGGCGTCGCCCTGTGCGCCGAGGAGCTGGCGGCCAAAGGCGCTCTGGTCACCGCTCAGGAGCTTACACCCGTTTATCTGCGCCCCGTGCATGCGGTGCGCCTGTCAGATCGAATGAAGAAGGAGTAGAGAATATGAACGACAACATCCACATTCTGACCCACCCGCTGCTGCAGCACAAGCTGACCATTCTGCGCAACCAGAATACCAGCACCAAGGACTTCCGGGAGCTGGTGAGCGAGATCGCCATGCTGATGACCTATGAGGCCACCCGCGATCTGCCCCTGGAGGACGTAGAGGTCACGACTCCCGTGGCCACCGGCACGTTCAAGACCATCTGCGGCAAGAAGCTGGCCATCGTTCCCATCCTGCGGGCAGGTCTGGGCATGGTGGACGGCGTGCTGAAAATGATCCCCGCCGCCCGTGTGGGCCACATCGGTCTGTACCGCGACCCCGAGACGCTGGAGCCGGTGAAGTATTACTGCAAAATGCCCGCCGACATCGCGGAGCGGGACGTAATCATCGTCGATCCCATGCTTGCCACCGGCGGTTCCGCCTCTGCTGCCATCACCTTCATGAAGGAGTACGGCTGCAAGCACATCAAGCTGATGGACGTGCTGGCGGCTCCCGAGGGCATCGCCCGCATTGAGCGGGAACACCCGGACGTGGAGGTCTATGTGGCGGGACTGGACGACCATCTCAACAGCCACGGTTATATTGTCCCCGGTCTGGGCGACGCCGGAGACCGGATTTTCGGCACGAAGTAAGCTCCGCTCGGTAAGTATGGGGCAAGCCGGGTAGCCGCGCCCTTTCTCCGGCGGCTCGGATCACTGCAAAACAGAAGGAACGACAGCAAATGCTGCCGTTCCTTTTTTGTTCTTTCAAGCGCTTCACCCGTGCCGAACCAGATCGCAGAGCACTTCGTAAAGCTCCTGCGCCCGGACAGGCTTGGACAGATGGGCATTCATCCCCGCCTGCCGGGATACCTCCCGATCCGCCTCGAAGGCGTTGGCGGTCATGGCCACGATGGGGATCGTCGCCGCATCGATCCGGCCGCTGGTGCGAATGGCCCTGGCCGCCTGGTTGCCGTCCAGCTCCGGCATCCGGATGTCCATGAGCACCGCGTCGAAATACCACGGTTCTCGATCCAGATACAGCTCCACCGCCCTGCGTCCGTTGACGGCGGACTCCACCTGTACGCCCTGCTTCTCCAACAGTCGGCGGGCAATCTCCGTGTTAATGGGATGATCCTCTGCCAGCAGCACCCGGCAGCCCCGCAGGCATTTTCCTGTTTTCTCCGCCGCCTTTCCGCTCTCGTCCTTCTCCGGTGGGCTGCCCACGGGTGCGCTGACCACCAGCGTCACCTCCGTCCCCACGTCCAGTTTACTCTTGATCGAAATGGTCCCGCCCATCTCATCCACCAGGCTCTTGACGATGGACAATCCCAATCCCGTACCCGTGCGGTAAGATGTGAAACGGTTGCGCTCCTGCTCGAAGGGCTGGAAAACCCGCTTCAGGAACTCCTGGCTCATGCCGCAGCCCTGATCCCGCACCACGATGGTCGAAGTTACGCGGCCGTTCCCTGAGGAAACGTGCGTCACCGAGCAGGTGATCTCCGTGTTCTCGTCGGAATATTTGACGGCGTTGCTCAAAAGGTTGACATAAATCTGCTGCATCCGCATCCGGTCGATCACCACCCACTGTGCGGTGACGCCGGTCAGATTCAGGTGGAACCGGATGTGTTTTTCCTCCATCCGGGGGCGCATGATGTCCATCATGGTCCGATAAAAATCCGCCACATTCACCGTCTCCGGACGCAGCTCCAGCCGGCCGTTTTCGATGCGGCTCATATCCAGCACGTCGTTGATCAGGCCCAGCAGGTACTCCCCCGAGGTGTTGATCTTTTGCAGGTCCAGCCGCAGAGAGTCGTCCCGCGTCTTTTCGGCGGCCAGCTGGGTCAGGCCCAGGATGGCGTTCATGGGCGTTCGGATTTCATGGCTCATGTTGGACAAAAACTCGCTCTTGGACCGACTGGCGGCCCGGGCATCCTCCAGCGCCTTTTGCAGCTCCTGGTTGTGCCGGTACTCCTCCTCAAAGGCGTCGGTGACATCTTCCAATGTATAGCTGAGCACATGGCTCTCCC
>QKDF01000288.1 GCA_003245395.1 Clostridia bacterium | reverse complement strand
AGCCCCTTTATCGTGCCCTCTTCTTCTGTATTCAAAGTGGTGTTCCTGCTCATATAAGGCATCTCCTTAGGCGCTGCATATATTTAATTTTTTATGTTATCATAAAATTTTCTAAACTTCCAGCAATTTTTCCATTTTTCACCACTCCGTAGTGATTGTGCGGCATGATCTTAGAAATAAAAATACCTTTCGCCACGGTATCATCCACGGCGAAAGGTATTTTTGTTTTAGCACGGAGCTCCGACCTACCCGGCAACACCGCATTTTGCTTCAACCAACTCTGTCCCGGAGGGCAGCCGCTTCCCGGGTGAGGGTCTCAATTTCATCGAATTTTCCTTGGCTGAGCAAGTCTCCCGGCACAATCCAGGTACCGCCGCAAGCCAGAACATTTTTCTGGGACAGATATTCCTGCACATTGGCAGGCTTGACACCCCCAGTGGGCATAAAGCGCATGGCAGCATAGGGACCGGCAAGTGCTTTCAGCATCGCAATTCCGCCCGAAACTTCGGCCGGAAACAGCTTCACCAGGCTTAGTCCCTCTCGCATACACGCTTCAATCTCCGTGGGTGTTGCACAGCCCGGGATCACAGGGATGTCCCGCTCCACACACCAGCGCACGGTTTCCAGATTCGTCCCCGGACTGATGATGGCTCGGGCGCCGGCTTCCACGGCCAGTGCGGCCTGCTCCGGTGTCAGCACTGTGCCGGCGCATATGAACAGTTCCGGAACATCCCGTGCGATCAGGCGGATGGACTCCGCGGCGGCCTCGCTGCGAAATGTAATTTCCGCTGCCGGCAAACCGCCGTTTTTCAAAGCTCTTGCCAGAGGCACGGCATGTTCGGCACAATCCATCTTGATGACCGGCACAATACCGACGCTCTGTAAAATTTCTGCTGCGTTCATGGCAATTCCTCCTTCGGTCAGGACTTCTGTCGGTTCTCCCTCTGGAAAAGCTCCAGCTCCTCCCGTGTCGGAAGCCCTTCGTTATCACTAACATTCATAATCTGGATCGTCCCGATAGCACAGCCACGCCGCACTGCCTCCGGAAGGGACAAGCCCTCCATCACACCGCTGACGACGCCTGCGGCGAAGCCGTCTCCGGCGCCCACTGTATCCACGATAGCTTTTGGCTGATAAGCAGCAGTATAAAATCCGCCGCCCTCCGTATCCGTCCAGGCGCCGTCGGAACCGGTCTTGACAATGACAGTCCCAGCCCCCAGCTTCCGGTAAAACTCACCGATGACCTTCGGGTCGGCGCTGCCGCACAGCACCGCACCTTCGTTCTCGCCAGGCATGACATAATCTGCCATAGAGGCCATCCGGTTGATATGAGCAATCATCGTCTCTCTGTCAGCCCACAGCTGGGGCCGCAGATTCGGATCGAAGAAAACCGGAATTCCGGCCGTCCGGGCACAGCGCATCAGCTCATATGTGACCTCCCGGGCAGTCTCCGAGATGGCGGGCAGAATTCCCGTGAGATGAATTGCATCCCACGCTTTCAAATCCAGATCCTTCAAGTCCTCCACACAGAGAGTAGACGCCGCGGAATTTTTCCGGTAATAGTAAATATCAGGATCTCCATTACTGGTCTTGCTCTTAAGCATGAAGCCCGTAGCCCGCTCATCAGTGGTAACGGTCATAGACGTGTCAATGCCGTTTTGCTGCATCACTTTGAGGATTTGGCGGCCAAAAGGGTCGCGGCCCAGTTTGGTCAGATACCCCGCCGTGTGGCCCAGGCGAGACAGTCCCACCGCCACGTTGAATTCCGCGCCGGCAACCGACGTCAGAAAGTGGTGTACATCCTCCAGAAGCGCCTCTTCCTGGGCAATAAACAGGCCCATCGGCTCTCCGGCGGTCAGTACTTTTTTATACATGAGAACACACCTCCGAGTTTTGGGCCTTAGCGCATATCAGGAACTTCAATATTGTCCATGTCGTCAAATGCCTTGTTCTCTCCGCCCATTGCCCAGATAAAGGTATAATTGGAAGTACCGCAGCCTGCATGAATCGACCAGGAGGGGGAAATGACGGCCTGATAATTCTGCATTACCAGGTGCCGGGTTTCCTGGGGCTGGCCCATCATGTGAAACACCGCATTCCCTTCGGGGATGTTGAAATAGGTATAGACCTCCATGCGCCGTTCATGGGTATGAACAGGCATGGTGTTCCAAACACTGCCGGATGCCAGTTGGGTCAGACCCATGGAGAGCTGGCAGGTCTCCAGCACGTCGGGATGAATAAACTGATTGATAACCCGCTTGTTCGCCGTTTCCTCGCTGCCGCAGGGGCGCTTATTGGCCTTCTCGAAGGAAATGAAGGTGGTCTTGCAGGGCTTGTGAGCCGGTGCGGAAACCAGATAAAACCGGGCGGGATTGGCGGGGTCTTCGCTGCGGAAGGTGACTTTCTCCGTGCCCATGGTGAGGTACAGGCAGTCCTCAAAGCCCATGGGGTACTCGGTGCCATCGGCAGTGATGACGCCGGCGCCACCCAGGTTGAACACGCCCGCCTCGCGACGCTCCAGGAAAAAGTGCGTACCGAAGTTCTTCCAGATATCAATACCCTGGTCGATGGGCAGTTCCTTGTTTACCGGCAAAACGCCCACTACCACCATGCGGTCCACATGAGAATATACCGCTGTCACCTCATCGGGCACATACAGATTCTCAATCAAAAACTCCCGGCGCAGTTCATCGGTCGTATACCGCTTGACATCGTTGGGCCCCGTACTATAACGAATATCCATGATCGTTCCTCCTGACAGATTATTTTTTTCTCACCAGATGAAAGGCAAATCCGGCAATGTCTTCCTGAAAATAGATGGTATTGAGTTCGCCGGCAGGGCCATAATTGGGGGTGCTTTCATTGAACGCCACACCGCGGCCCTCCAGATAAGTCCGGGCTTTTTCGGGATCGGTAGTGCGAATGGCCACATGACCCAGCTTCCCCAAAAACGGCTTTTTCATGACTTCGAACTGCTCATTGACAAAAATGGAGCCGTCGGTCTCCCGGCTTGCAAAGCCGAACAGTGAGCTCAGCAGCGCCACGGTTGCCTTTGCCTCGTCTGCGTTTTCCTGATTGATGCCGATATGGGCCATTTCAAAGCCCAGTTCTTTCACGTCAATGGTATCCATACTGCTCTCCTTATTTGGCCAGATAGCCGCCGTCCACAGGGATAACGGCTCCGGTGATATAGTTGGAAGCCGGGCTGGCCAAAAAGACTGCCAAGCCCTTCATGTCATCGGGCGTGCCCCAGCGGCCCGCGGGAATCCGGGCCAGGATCTCGGTATTGCGGCCGTTGTCGTTGATCAGCGCCGTGTTCATCTCGGTAGACATATAGCCGGGAGCAATGGCGTTGACCTGGATGTTTTTTCCAGACCACTCATTAGACAGCGCCTTGGTCAGCTGAGCCACGGCACCCTTGCTGGCCGCATAGGCCGGCACAGTGAAGCCGCCGAAGAAGCTGAGCATGGACGCCATGTTAATAATCTTTCCGCTCCCCTGAGCAAGCATTTTCCGCCCGGCCAGCTGGCACAGGACAAACACCGCATCCAGATTCACACCCAGAACAAGATCCCAGTCCTCCAGTGTAAAATCCTCGCAGTGGTTGCGGCGCTGCACACCCGCGTCGTTGAGCAGAATATCGATACCGCCGCCCAGCAGCTCCAGCACCTGATCAAACAGCGCCGGAATTCCGTCCCGGCAGGATAGATCGCCCTGTACGGCAGACACATCCAGTCCTCCGGCACGCAGCTCCTCCGCCGTCTTATATACGGCGCCGCTGGAACCGAGAATTACGACCTTCGCACCGGCCTGTGCCAATCCCTCGGCCATACCGCGGCCAAGGCCGCGGGTGCCTCCGGTAACAAGGGCGCGCTTTCCGGTCAGATCAAAGAAATTTGTCATTTTATATCCCCTCAGTCAAAACTGTACATCACCTTGATAGCTCCGGAGCCTCTGGTTGTCATCAGGTCGAAGCCTTTCTGCGCCTCGGATACGGGCAGCACATGGGTGATGATTTTCTCAAAATTCGGATCGTTGGCCACGATCTTCGCCGCAATGGCAAAGTCCTTAAGCCGATAAACCCGGACGAACTCAATGGTGATCTCTTTGAACATGCCCTTGATAAACGGCATGCTGGCGGGCTTTTTATAAGAGGCAATCACCACAATGTGGCCATGAACCTTCACGGCATCCAGCAACGCATCTGCCACGGACTGCACGCCCGCGCAGTCCATGACCCAGTCAAAGCCGTTGCCGCCGGTGCGGCTCTTGCAGTAAGCGTCCATGTCCAGCCCCGTGGAGGAGATCACTTCAAAGCCCATGCTGCGGGCCAAATTGGCACGGTACTCGTCGTTTTCCATGATGAGTACAAAAGATGCGCCAAACACCCGCAGGGCCAGCGCCGTGCTCAGGCCGATGGCGCCGCAGCCGAACACCAGCGCATTGTCGCCAGGCTGGAAACCCCGCTCCCGCAGGGCGTGAACGCACACGGCTACCGGCTCCACCAAAGCCCCCATCTTGTTTGAAACATTGTCCGCAAGAGGAATGACACTCTCCACCGGCACCTGAACATATTCTGCGAAACCGCCGTCGCAGTCAATGCCCAAGAGTTTCAAGTCGTTGCACACATGAGCGTTTCCCGAACGGCAGGGCTCGCAGTGTCCGCAGGAGAGCAGCGGATAAACCGTCACCCGGCTGCCCCGGGGAACACCCGGAACATTGTCGCTCTCCAGCTCGCCGGAGAACTCGTGGCCCATCACCAGAGGTGCCTTCGCCCGCGGATGGGTGCCGGCATAGATATTCAGATCGGTTCCGCAGATTCCCGCGTGAGACACCTTCACCAGCGCCCAACCCTCAGAGGGCTGAGGCTTTGGAATCTCCCGGACAGTAATTTGTTCGGCACCTTCATAAATAATCGCTTTCATCGCTGTAACTCTCCTTTTCCAACGGATTTACGCTTCAATATGGTTGACCGGATAGTGAACCGGTTTGCCCTTCAGGAAGCGCACGGCCTCCTCCGCACATTTGTGCTTCAGTTCCGCCGCCGCCTCTTCAGAATACCAAGCTGCGTGCGGGGTGACAATCATATTGGGATGCCGCAGCAGCGGGCTGTCGCCCAGCGGTTCCTTTGCCACCACATCGATGGCGGCGCCAGCCAGCTTGCCGGAATCCAGCGCGTCATTAAGGGCCTTCTCATTGACCAGACCCCCGCGGGAGACGTTGACGAAATACGATCCGTCCTTCATCTTTGCGAAGGCGGCAGCATCCATCATCCCCTGGTTTTCGGCCGAGAGGGAGCAATGCAGAGAGATCACATCGGACTCTGCAAGCACCTCATCCAGTGTCTCCCGGAACTCGATGTCTGCTGGGAATGTGCGGCCGTCGCTGTGGTATCCGGTGTCAAATCCAATTACTTTACAGCCAAGCGCCTTCACACGCTTTGCAAACTGCGAACCGATACGTCCGGTGCCCACCACACCCACGGTGAGCGTGGACAGACGATGGACGGGAATGGATTCAACATAATTCCAAACGCCCTCACGGACACGGTTGCTCAGCATATAGGACTTGCGCACAATCCCCAGCATCAGTGCCAGAGCTTGGTCAGCCACCTCGTTCATACCGTAATCGGGCACGTTGCAGACCTGGATACCGTACTTGGTTGCATCCGCAAGGTTCACGTTGTCCACACCCACGCCGTAGCGAACGATCATCTTCAGGCTGGGCACTCCGCGGAACACCTTCTCATTCATGGGGGCGTACTGATTTAGAAAGCACACCGCTCCCTGGCACTGTGCGATCACCTCGTCCTCGGTATGGCAGTGCAGCCACTTGAAATCGCAGCCTGCGGCTTCAAAGACGCTCCGTTCGATCTCCACATCCTTGTGATCGCAGTCACAAATCAAAATTTTCGGATTCTGCTCCATGATAAACTTCCTTTCTTTACCGTTAGCCTACCAACCCCAGAGCCGTCGGTATGGCCATGGACAAGGGGGCAATAAATGTTACCATTAATAGCGTAACAACAACCACTGCAAAGAAAGGCAGCAGCATGCGGATAACCTGCTCGATTTTCACGTTGCCGATCTTGCATCCGGCAAAGAGGATCGCGCCCACAGGCGGAGTGATCGTGCCAACGCACAGGTTCATAACCATCATCAGACCAAAGTGAACTGCGTTCATGCCCCAGCTCTGCACGATGGGCAGGAAAATCGGGGTAAAGATCAAGACAGCAGGCGTCGGGTCCATGAATGTGCCGACGACCAGCAGCACCAGGTTCATGATCAGCAGCAGGACAATCGGGTTGCTGCTGAAACCAAGCATAGCGCTGGAGATCATCTGAGGAATTTTAGCAAAAGACATCACCCAAGACATAATTGAAGATACGCAGACCAGGAATTCCACCACCGCGGTGGTCTTGACGGAGTCCAGCAGGATCTTGGGCAGATCTTTAATCTTCAGATTTCGATAGATGAAGCTCAGTACCAAAGAATAAACCACGGCGATGGCGGAGCCCTCGGTAGCGGTGAATACACCCTTGAGAATGCCGCCGATGACGATTACGATCAACAGCAGGCTGGGCAGACCTTCCCACAAGATTTTAAGAGCCTCTTTAATCGAATAGCCTCCGTGGCTGATATAACCACGCTTGTAGGCCATGATGCCGGTGAGAACCATACAGCCGACGCCCCAGAGGATACCGGGAACGTAACCGGCCATAAACAAAGCCGCAATGGACACAGACCCAGCCACGGTGGAGTAGACGATCATGATGTTGCTGGGCGGGATCATCATACCGGTCGGACCGGAGGCAATATTAACAGCGGCGGAGAATTCCCGGGAGTATCCCTCTTCTTTTTCCATAGGGCCGAGGATGCTGCCCATGGCGGAGGCGGCTGCCACACCGGAGCCGGAGATGGCTCCGAAGAGCATGTTGGCCACGATGTTGGTCTGTGCCAAGTCGCCCGGCAGTCGGTGTGCAACTAATCGGGCACATCCAATCAGCCGTTTGGCGATGCCGCCGTTATTCATAATGTTGCCGGCCAGAACGAAAAACGGGATGGCCAGCAGGGAAAACGAGTTTGCGCCGGTGAAAAAGCGCTGGGCGGCAGTGATCATCGCCTGTTGGAAGGGGAGAATCACCATAATCGCGGCCGCAGAGCTGGTTCCGATGCTCAGACCGATGGGGAAGCCAATCGACAGGGTAACGACGATGCCCACCACCATGACCAGAGCGGCAAGTGCTGCTGTACTCATTAATTCACTACCTCCTTACATGGTGGTCGTATCGTTACCGGACGATGTCTTGCATGTCCGATACTCGTGTACGGCCAGGAAACTGTTGTATACGGCGTAAAACAGCATAACTGCGCCGCACAGCGGAACGGCAATGTAGATCACGCCCACAGGAATCTGGAGCGCCGCATCGACGGTGTACATCTGTTTCATGGACCCCTGCCAGCCGCCCATGACCATTACGGACAGGGCAAACAGGAACAGGACAATGTTAATAACGATCTCGGCGATCATATTATTGGACGGAGAGAGCTTGTCCTTGAGCACGGTGATGCTCAGGTGCTCCCGCAGGCCAAATACATAGGCGCCGCCGAACATGATTAACCAGACAAACAGATACTGTGCCATTGCCTCGGAAATGGCGCTGGGTTTGTCAAAGAAATAGCGAGTCACAACCTGATAGGTGACCAGAACGGTCATGACCGCCAGAATCAGAATGCAGCACCACTCCATCACTTTGTCAATGGCCCGCTTGATTGTTGTAAAGGCTTGCATGGCTTTGTCCTCCTTATAGCTCTATCGCAAAACAGCCATTTTTGTTGCGTCTTCGGGAGAAAAAGGCCCGCAGTTGCCTGCAGGCCCTTTCCTTAGCACTCGTCTTGTTATCTGAGGTTCAGGATATCCTGGTAGATGGCTTTGGTCATATCGCTGCGGTTGACAACGTTGTCAATCAGAGGCTGCATATTCTTCTGGAAGGGAGTAATGTCCACCTCAGTAAAGGTAACACCCTTGTCTTCACAGACCTTGCGATACTGATCACGCAGCTGAGCAGCCAGAGTGAACATGGTTTCCACAGACTGAGTAGACAGATCCTTCAGAGCCTTCTGATCATCCGCGGACATACCCTTGATGGAGGCGGTGTTGATAATCAGCTCATCGGGGATCATCAGATGGTTGGTCTCAGAGAAATAAGGGGCAACTTCGTACTGGAGCAGGTCAGTATAGGTGATAATGTTGTTCTCAGCGCCGTCCAGCGTACCGGCCTGAATTGCAGAATACACATCGCCCTGGCTCATGGGAGTACCCACGCCGCCCATGGCGTTCATCATCTGAACCATGGTATCGGACTGCATGACACGGATCTTCATGCCCTTGAGGTCCTCGGGGCTGGTGACAGGCTTCTTGGCGTATACGCAACGGGGCCCAAGGCTGTAAGCGGCCAACACGGTGAAGCCGGAGCTCTCGGTAGTGGCAAACAGCTCATCCAGAGAGCCAGACTCGAACAGGGCCTTCTGGTGATCAACACTGTCATAAATATAGGGGCAGCCGATAACACTGAAATCGGGGTTCACGTTTTCCACCAGAGAGTTGGCGACGATGGCCATTTCCACGGCGCCGGTCTCTACCAGCTCCAAAGAGGACTTCTGGTCACCCAGCTGCTCGTTGGGATAAACTTCAATGGAATAGCGTCCATCGGTGGCATCATAGAGCTTGTCGCTCAGTTCCACAACGGTCTGAGCTTCAGGGTTGTCAATGGACTGGTTGAAAGAGCATTTCAAGACAGTCTTTCCAACCTTCGCGCTGCTCGCGGCAGAACCGGAAGCAGCTGCCGAGCTGGAAGCAGCCGCGCTTCCGGCAGAGGAACCGGAGGTAGAAGGTGTCGTCGTGGTACTGCCGCAGCCGGCAGCGGTGAACAGCAGTGCGCCGGTCAGAGCCATTGTAAGAAGAGACTTCTTTGTCGTCATTTCTTTTTCCTCCCAAAAAAATTATATGTTGTCTGGCTTTCGTCAGGTACAACCACTAAAGGGGACTTACTTTATGAAACCGATTTACGAAACCGATAAACTAAACGTCTAAAATTTTTTTACCCACAAATCGGGTGTTTTAAACACAGCAACGCAGCTTAACTTCCGCGGACAGTGGAACCACGAATCTCCAGCCTGTTGGGCAATAATTCGAACACCGGATGTTCGGGTCCTTTGCCGGCAATCCGATCTAAGAGCAGCTTCGCCGTACGCACTCCCACCAGCCAGGAATCCTGAGAAATCGTGGTAATTCCGGGAGGTATCAAATCCGCCCAACCCCAATTATCGAACCCGCATACGCCAAACTGAACACCGATTTGCAGATCCATCGCCTGAATGGCATTCAGTACACACAGCAGCGTCACACCGTTGACCGCAAACAGCGCCAATCGCTGCCCGGGATAGCGGGTTCTGAATTCCTGGATACGCCGAATGCAGTCCTCCTGATCATCCACTGAAAACTTGTAAAGCCGTTCACTGCCATTCTGCTGAAAGAAATCCCGCACTGCTTCGCAGTATCCTTGATACCGCTGGACGCGGGGTGAAACGCGTTCATTGCCCTGGGTAAAAAACGCCACTTGCTCATAGCCCATTTCCCGCAGATCGGCAATGCATTCATATGTAATATGATAGCTTTCCGTCGCAACTGTGTCCAGAACTCCGGGTTTTTCCAGACTCCGATCCGCCAGCACCAGAGGAATCCCCTGTCCGCCCAGCTCTATCAGGAAGTCATCATTTTGTCCGGTGGTATTGACAATCAGACCATCTATTTGATTTTCCAGCAGGCTCTGAATGCCCTTGCGCTCCACTTCAGGGTCATCTCCGCTGTCTACCAGCAA
>QKDF01000278.1 GCA_003245395.1 Clostridia bacterium | reverse complement strand
CGAGTCATACATTGAAGCGGCATTGGCGGCCTGCACACCGTAAATTTTACAGGAGGGCTTCAGACTTTTGACGGCACAAGCAATACCGCTGATCAGACCGCCGCCTCCGATAGACACCACGATGGCTTCCACCTCCGGCATCTGATCCAGAATCTCCAGGCCGATGGTTCCCTGTCCGGCAATCACCGCCGGGTCGTTGAACGGATGGGCAAAGGTCAAATGCTCCCCCTGGCTCAAGCGCTCAGCTTCGGCCGCGGCGTCGTCATATACGCCCGGAACCAGCACCACTTCCCCGCCGTAGGCACGGGTGGCCTCAATCTTGGCCAGAGGCGCGGCGGCAGGCATACAGATGACGGAGCGAATCCCCCGATGCGCCGCGGACAAGGCAATCCCCTGCGCATGATTTCCCGCGGAGCAGGCCACCACGCCGTGGGCTGCCTCCTCCTGTGTCAGCGTACTGATTTTGTTGTAGGCGCCCCGGATCTTGAACGCACCGGTCTCCTGCAGATTCTCAGCCTTTAAATATAGATTTTCATTGATTTTTGACGCATGGATCACCGGTGTCAAGGACGCCACGCCCCGCAGGCGCTGTTTTGCCTCATAGATCATATCCAGTGTGACCATTTTTCCCTCTCCTCTTTCAGACAGTCTCTCGCTTGTCCGTCTGCTGCGTACTATTTTAGCAGAATTGTCCAGAAAAATCCAGAGAAAGCCGCGGCGGACACGGAGAAAATCGTGTCACTTTACAGTCTGCCTTTGTAGCATTATAATGGACAAAATGCAAAAGATCATCCCAAAGAAAAGGAGTTCCCTATGCTAAAAATCGGATGTCACCTGTCTTCCTCCAAAGGATTTGTATCCATGGGCCGTACAGCCGTGGAGATTGGGGCCAACACCTTTCAGTTTTTCACGCGCAATCCCCGGGGCGGCGCCGTGAAGCCGCTGGATCTTGCCGATATTGCCGCTTACCGTGATTTTGCGGCAGAGCACGGCCTGTTCCCTATCCTGGCGCACGCGCCCTATACCCTCAACTGCAGTGCGGCCGATCCCCATATCCGGGAATTTGCCCACAACACCCTGGCCGACGATTTAAGCCGTCTGGAGCACATCCCCGGTACTCTCTATAACTTCCACCCCGGCAGCCATGTCGGCCAGGGCCTTGAGACCGGAACAGCCCTCATCGCCGAAACGCTCAACGCCGTTCTGCGACCGGATCAGTCCACCACGGTACTGCTGGAGACCATGGCGGGAAAGGGCAGCGAAGTCGGCTCCACATTTGAGCAGCTCCGTGCCATTTTGGATCAGGTGGAGCACCGGGAACGCATGGGCGTATGTCTGGATACCTGTCACGTCTTCGACGGCGGATATGATATCGTGGGAGCACTGGAGGATGTGCTGGAGAAATTCGACCGGGTAGTGGGATTGCAGCGCCTGCGGGCCATCCATCTCAACGACAGCAAAAACCCCTTCGCCAGTCATAAAGACCGCCATGAAAAAATCGGCCAAGGAAGCATCGGCCTGTCCGCCTTTGCGGCCATCATCAACCACCCGGCCTTGCGGGAACTGCCTTTTTATCTGGAGACTCCCCAAGAGGAGGTCGCCGGCTATGGGCAGGAGATTGCCCTGCTGCGGGGATTATATCGCGAAACATCCGCCTGAACATGAAAAAGGAAGAACTGCTGGCGGCAGTTCTTCCTTTTTGCGTATTATCTTATTTTGCAGCCTGGTAAATGGATATCATGTCGGCCTTCTCCAAGGGCTTGACCACACCTGCGTGTCCGCCGGTAGTCAGCACACACTTGTCCGCCATCTCCTCGATCTGGGCGTCCGTAGGCGTAACGCCAAGCTCCGTCAGAGAGGTAGGCATTCCGATATCGCGGTAGAATGCCTCCACCGCTTCAATTCCGTGAACGACCTGTTCCTCAGGGCTTCCCTCCGGGGTGACACCCATTACATTGACCGCAAACTTGACAAAACGGTCAAGGGCTTCCCGGTACACATATCGTGCCCAGCTGCCCCAGAGAGCGGCAAGACCCGCGCCATGGGCCACGTCGAACAATCCGCCCAGCTCATGCTCCAGCTTGTGCGTCGCCCAGTCGCCGCCGTCGGTGCCGCAGCCGGTCAGTCCATTGTGGGACAGGCTGCCCGCCCACATGATCTCCGCCCGCGCCTCGTAATCCCGAGGATTTTCCACCAGAATGCGGGTATACTGCATCACAGTGCGCATCAGCCCCTCGGCAATTGCGTCCGTCAGCTCCATGCTCCCGCTGCGGTTGAAATAGCGTTCCATTGTATGCATCATAATATCGGCGCAGCCGGACGCCGTCTGGTAAGCAGGCAGCGTCATGGTCAGCTCCGGGTTCATGACGGCAAATACAGGGCGGCACAGGTTGTTGCTGTAGCCGACCTTTCGCCAGCCCTCTTCATTCGTAATGACGGAGGAATCGCTCATCTCACTACCGGCTGCGGCAATCGTCAGCACGGAGCCGATGGGCAGGCAGGCCGCGGGAACCCGGGTGCGGGTATAGAAGTCCCACACATCTCCCTCGTTGGCCACGCCGTATCCGATGGCCTTGGCGGAGTCAATCACACTGCCGCCGCCC
>QKDF01000002.1 GCA_003245395.1 Clostridia bacterium | reverse complement strand
GAAAACACCGGTGTCCGGCACGGGTATTGCGCTGCCGGAGGACGCCTTTCACCTGAAACCGCCGCGCATCACCGTTTTAGGCGAAGATCTTTTGTTGGAGAGTGAGGTAGCGACATGTTTACAGGGATCATAGAGGAAATCGGAAAGATTCAGGGAATTCGAAATGGCGTGCATTCCTCCGTCCTGACCCTTGGTGCTGTGGATATTTTACAGGATATCCACCTTGGTGACAGCATCGCGGTCAGCGGCGTATGTCTGACTGTCACGTCGTTTTCCCGAAGCAGCTTTACCGCAGATGTGATGCATGAGACTCTGGAGCGTTCCACGCTGGGTTTTCTGCGTCCGGGCAGCCAGGTGAATCTGGAGCGAGCCATGCCCGCAAACGGGCGGTTTGGCGGGCATTTTGTCTCCGGGCATGTCGATGGAACCGGAACGATCTGTGCCGTCGAGCAGGACGGCAGTGCAGTGTGGTACACGATCAAAACCTCGGAAAAAGTGCTGCAGTACCTGATTGAAAAAGGTTCCGTTGCGATAGATGGAATCAGCCTGACGGTGGCGCGCGTGGAGCAAGACCGCTTTGCGGTGTCCGTCATCCCGCATACGGCTCAAAAGACGATCTTGTCCGGCAAGCGCGTCGGAGATCTGGTCAATTTGGAGAATGACTGCATTGGAAAGTATGTGGCGAAGCTGATGAAACCGCCTGAACCGGAGAGTCGCATTACAGCTGATTTTTTAATACAACACGGCTATTAAGGAGAGGAAAATATGTTTGAGTTTCATACTGTTGAAGAAGCGCTGGAGGAACTCCGGCAGGGAAAAATCATCCTGGTGACCGATGATGAAGACCGCGAAAACGAGGGAGATCTGATTTGTGCGGCTCAGTTCGCCACAACCGAAAATGTCAATTTTATGGCAGTACACGGTAAAGGCCTGATCTGCATGCCGATGAGCGTAGAGCTTTGCAAGAAATTGAAGTTTCCGCAAATGGTCGCGGACAATACGGACAACCATGAGACTGCCTTCACCGTTTCTGTAGACCACGTTGATACTACCACCGGTATTTCGGCGGAGGAGCGCGGCCTGACTGCAAGAACGTGCGTATCGGAAGATGCGAAGCCGGAGGACTTTCGCCGCCCCGGGCATATGTTTCCGCTGCTGGCAAAGAAAAACGGCGTTCTGGAGCGGGATGGTCACACCGAAGCCACGGTCGACCTGATGCGGTTGGCCGGTCTGAAAGAATGCGGGCTGTGCTGCGAGATTATGAGAGAAGACGGAACCATGATGCGTACGCCGGAACTAATGGAACTGGCACAAACGTGGAAGTTAAAGTTCATTACAATCCGGGCATTGCGGGAATACAGGAAACGGAATGACGTTCTGGTGGAAAAGGTGGCGGAAGCCGGTTTCCCCACGAGATACGGAGAATTTCGAATTTTTGGGTACATCAATCAGCTCAACGGGGAACATCATGTGGCTCTGGTCAAGGGTGACATCGGCGACGGGCGAAATCTGCTGTGCCGCGTTCATTCGGAGTGCCTAACCGGAGACGCATTGGGTTCGGCGCGCTGCGATTGCGGGCAGCAATTGGCCGCCGCCATGTCACAGATTGCGCAAGAGGGACGCGGCATTTTATTGTACATGCGGCAGGAAGGCCGCGGTATCGGCCTGATCAATAAGCTGCGAGCCTATGAATTGCAGGATCAGGGCATGGACACCCTGGAGGCAAATCTGGCGCTGGGCTTTGCCGGTGATCTGCGGGAGTATTTTATCGGCGCACAGATTTTACGTGACCTTGGAGTAAAAACTCTGCGTCTGCTGACCAATAATCCGGATAAGGTGTACCAGCTCTCAGGCTTTGGAATAGAAATCACAGAACGAATTCCCATCCAGATGGACGCCACGGCTTATGACTTGTCTTATCTGAAAACAAAGCAAACGAAGATGGGGCATCTTTTATACTATTAAAATACATTCGTAAGGAGTTTTTAAAATGAAAACACTGGAAGGAAAGCTGATCTCCTCCAATATTCGGATTGGCATCGTAGCCGCCCGGTTCAACGAATTTATTACCTCTAAACTGCTGGGGGGCGCTTTGGACGGTTTGCGGCGCCATGAGGTCGGCGAGGACTGTATTGACATTGCCTGGGTACCGGGGGCATTTGAAATTCCGCTGATTGCTTCCAAAATGGCGCAGAGCGGAAAGTATGATGCCGTCATCTGCCTTGGCGCAGTTATCCGGGGCAGCACAACGCATTATGACTACGTTTGCAATGAGGTTTCCAAAGGGATCGCGGCCGTTTCTCTGAACAGCGGCATCCCGGTGATGTTCGGTGTGTTGACCACAGAAAACATTGAGCAGGCCATTGAGCGCGCCGGAAGCAAGGCCGGGAACAAGGGCTTTGACTGTGCGGTCGGGGCGATTGAAATGGTGAACCTGATCCATCAGATCGAGGTCTGACAATGCGAGCCTGCAACGCATATTTATCCCTTCCGCAAAAGGCGAGATCAAGATTTCCGGCAGTGCAGAAGCACTCCAAACAACCCGGAATTGAGGATACCGGCATATGCTTTTTCTGATTTGAGCCACTGATTTTTCATAAAGC
>QKDF01000247.1 GCA_003245395.1 Clostridia bacterium | reverse complement strand
CGCAGGAATTTTCTAAAAAAAGACTTGCTTTTTGTTACGAGAACTGTTAAAATATCATTCTGCACGGTGGATTGAAAATTCCATCGATTCATTGATTTGCCAAAGGAGGTGTTTGGTTTGCCGAATATTAAGTCTGCCAAAAAGCGCGTTCTGATCTCCCAGGTGAGAAACGCCCGCAATAAGGCTGAGAAGTCCGAACTGAAAACCGCCATCAAGAAGTTCGAGGTCGCTGCCGCAGAAGGCAATCGCACCGAGGCCGATGGCGCTTACAAGGTTGCTGTGAAGAAAGTCGATCAGGCTGTCGCCAAGGGCGTTCTGCACAAGAACACGGCTGCTCACAGAAAGAGCACCATGACCCTGAAGCTCAATCAGATCGGCTGATTGAATCAAGCTGAAAAGACGTTCGCTATGCGGACGTCTTTTTTGATTTTTTTCTTGAATTTACAATCTGTTCATACCTAACTCATAATTTTGCCATTTTTATTGGATATCCTTAGAATCAGCAAAGGGGTTCCCTCCCCAATGCATTTTCTCCCTCCTAAAACACACACACAGCAGAGACGGCTGCGCCAATGGCGCAGCCGTCTCTGTTTTTCCCGTTGGGTTTTTTCCCGGCTTGCGAAACGCTTTTCAGGGGTATAATATAGAATTATTAGATTTTCATCATCAGGAGGCATATCCAAATGAAGGATGGTTTTATCTCCGTGGCCTGTGGCAGTCCCTCTATTCGCCTGGCCAATTGCGCGTATAACGCGGAGCAGACCTTTACCATGATGCGGGCGGCAGATCAAGCCGGCGTCAAGCTGCTAATTTTGCCTGAATTAGGGTTGACCGGTTATACCTGTGGGGATCTTTTTTATCAGCAGACCTTACTCCGCGGCGCGGAGGATGCGCTTTCCACCGTTCTGGCTGCTACCCGCCACTTGAATCTGGTGGCAGCCGTTGGTCTGCCGGTCAGAGTTCATAACAAATTGTATAATTGTGCCGCGGTAATTCAAAGCGGAATTATTTTAGGGCTGGTTCCCAAGGCCTATCTGCCCAACTATGGGGAATTTTATGAAAGACGGCAGTTTTCTCCGGCCCCGGAGGAATCTTCCACCGTGACTCTCTGCGGGCAGACCGATATTCCCTTTGGCGCAGGTTTGGTCTTTGCGTGTGAAAACATCCCCGAACTGAAATTCGGTGTGGAAATCTGTGAAGATATGTGGGCGCCCGTTTCCCCGTCGGCTGCAATGGCAGCTGCCGGCGCCACGGTGATCGGAAACCTGTCCGCCAGCAACGATATCATCGGTAAGGATTCCTACAGACGGCAGCTGGTTTCGATCCAGAGCGCCAAACTGCTGTGCGGTTATCTCTATACCAGCGCAGGAGAAGGGGAGTCTACCTCCGATCTTGTATTCGGCGCACACCAGATGATCTCGGAAAACGGAACATTATTGGCAGAGCGCCGGTTTGACGGCGGCTTACTAATCTCCGAAGTAGATGTACAGCGGCTGGATTACGAGCGCCGGCGCACCCAGATGTTCCGGAAAATGCCGGATTCTGCCCGTGAGATTTCCTTCCGTCTGACGGAGGAAACCACAAAACTAACCCGGTATGTGGCCCCTCGGCCCTTTGTGCCGGAGGGAAAAGAAGATCGGGACGCCCGCTGCCGGGAAATTCTGCTGATCGCCTCTCTGGGTCTGAAGCAGCGGCTGGAGCACACCGGCTCTGCCACCGCCGTGGTGGGATTGTCCGGCGGCCTTGATTCCACTCTGGCAGTTCTGATTACCGGTCTTGCAATGAAGATGTTGGACCGTCCCATGACAGATATTGTGGCGGTAACCATGCCTTGCTTCGGTACCACGGATCGGACAAAGAACAACGCGGTTATTCTCGCGGAGCGGATGGGGGCGACTTTACGCACCGTGGATATCTCCCAAAGTGTCCGCAGTCATTTCCGGGACATTGGGCATGACATTGAGGATCACTCCGTCACCTTTGAGAACGGACAGGCCCGAGAGCGGACGCAAGTGCTCATGGACATTGCCAACCAGATGGGAGGCATTGTCATCGGTACCGGGGATCTGAGCGAACTGGCACTGGGTTGGTGCACCTACAACGGCGACCACATGAGCATGTATGCCGTCAATACCTCGATTCCCAAGACGTTGGTGCGGCACTTGGTATCCTATTTGGCCCGGGACAGCGCGGAGAAGGACGAAGATCTCTCCGGTGTGCTGGAGGATATTCTGGATACTCCTGTCTCCCCGGAGTTGCTGCCCGCAGTACAGGGAAAAATCTCACAAAAAACCGAGGATTTGGTGGGGCCCTACGAACTGCACGACTTTTTCCTGTATTATATGCTCCGCTGGGGCTTTTCACCGGCGAAGGTTTTCCGGCTTACAGTGTATGCTCTGGGCAGACAATATGACCGGACGGTAATTCTCAAGTGGCTGAACGTCTTTTACCGCCGCTTTTTCTCTCAGCAGTTCAAACGCAACTGCCTGCCCGATGGCCCGAAGGTGGGTTCCGTGGCGCTTTCTCCCCGGGGCGATTGGCGGATGCCCAGCGACGCAGCTGCGGCTTTGTGGCTGGCAGAACTGGAGACACTAAAATAATAAATCCACCAAAAAGGAGCAGACAGCAAATGCTGTCTGCTCCTTTTCTTGAAGTTTTCCACAATCCTGGCCGGAAATGTGGATTTATCCCTTAAACTTTCTGCTTTCCGCCACTGCAAGTTCATCACAGCGGTTATTTTCCGCTGTATCGGCGTGGCCTTTTACCCAATGATAGTGCAGAGTGTGGAAATCAGCCAGCTTTAAAAGTTGTTCCCACAGATCAGGATTCAGTGCGGGCTTCTTATCGGATTTTATCCAGCCCCGCTTCTGCCAACCCTTGGCCCAGCCCTTTTCCAAACCGTCAATGACATATTTGGAATCAGACCACAGCTCCACGATACAGGCCTCTTTCAACAACGACAACGCTCGAATGACCGCGGTAAGCTCCATGCGGTTGTTTGTGGTCTCCGGCTCGCCGCCGGAGAGTTCCCGGCGATGCTCCCCAAAGAGCAGCACCGCGCCCCAGCCGCCGGGGCCGGGGTTTCCGGAACAGGCTCCGTCGGTATAGATGGTTACGGTTTTCATGGGATCTCCTTCATGCATTCGAATTTTGATCGGCGGGGAAACTTAATCCTGCTCTTGGGGCAGTGCTTCCTCTTCGCCCTCGGCGGGTTCTTTTTCAGCCTTTGCAATGGAGATCACCTTTGCGCTTTCCGAAAGCCGCATCACACGTACACCCTGCGCCGTACGGCTGTAGGTGTTCACGTCGGCCACAGCCATACGAATAATGGTTCCATCGTCGGAGATAATCAAAATATCTTCGTCGCCTGCCACCACTTTGGCTCCGGCAATCGGCCCGGTTTTTTCAGTCACCTGATATCCCTTGAGTCCATAACCGCCGCGGCTCTGAGGTTCGTCTCCGCGCAGATATTCAGAAATGGCTGTCTGTTTGCCATAGCCGTTTTCCGTGATCGCCAGAAGGGAGGTATTCTCCTCCGCCCGGACGGCAGCGACGACGTAGTCGTCACCCCGCAGACGAATGCCACGTACACCAACCGCATCGCGGCCCATCACGCGGACGTCACTCTCCTTGAAGCAAATGGACGCGCCGTTGTGGGTCATCAGCAGAATATTGCAGTCGCCGTTGGTGCGGCGGACGGAAATCAATTCGTCTCCCTCATCCAGCGTAATGGCGCGAATACCGGCTTTTCTGGCTGTATTGATGGAACTCAGGTCTATCCGCTTGACAGTGCCGTTGCGGGTCACCATGGTGAGATATGCCTCTTCCTCCATATCCTTGACATGGAGCATCGCAGTTACTTTTTCTCCCTGTTCCACCGGAAGAATATTGATGATATTGCTGCCGCGGGCGGTTCTGCCTGCCTCCGGAATTTGGTAACCCTTCTTCCGGTGTACCTTTCCGGTATTGGTAAAGAACAAAATATAATCGTGTGTGGAAGCGGTAAATACCGTAGAAACGCAGTCCTCATCCCGCAGGGATTGCGCGGAAATGCCCTTACCTCCGCGGTTCTGGCTGCGGTAAGTGGAGGCAGGCAGCCGCTTGATATAGCCCACGTCCGTCATGGTATAGACACACTGCTCTTCCTCAATGAGATCCTCAATGTCGATCTCATCCTCCATATCCTGAATCTCAGTCAGGCGGTCATCACCGAACTTATCTGAGATCTCCTTAAGTTCTTTCTTCAAAATGTCACGAATCATCTCATCAGAGGATAGGATCTTATTGTAATAAGCGATTTTTTCTTCCAGCTCTTTATACTCTGCCTCCAGCTTTTCCCGTTCCAGACCCTGCAGACGCTTGAGCTGCATATCCAGAATGGCCTGCGCCTGAATATCATCCAGTCCAAATCGTTCCATCAGGTTCTGCTTGGCGTTGTCATAGGATTCCCGAATGGTTTTAATGACTGCGTCAATATTATCCTCGGCAATCAGCAATCCTTCCAGCAGGTGGGCCCGCTCCTGCGCCTTGCGCAGATCGTACTTTGTCCGGCGGACAATGATCTCTTCCTGGAAGGCGAGGTATTCGTCAATGATATGCCGCAGAGACAGGATCTTTGGCTGGGACTGATTCTGCACCAGGGCCAGCATATTAATCGCAAAAGAACTTTGCAGCTGTGTCTGGGTAAACAGACGGTTGAGCACCACCTGAGGATTGGCATCCCGCTTGAGTTCAATTACAATGCGCATACCGTTGCGGTCAGACTCGTCCCGGATGTCGGAAATTCCCTCCAGGCGCTTGTCTTCCACCTGCTCGGCCATATTCTTGATTAACATCCGCTTATTGACCTGATAGGGAATCTCAGTGACAATAATACGGGTGCGATCTTTGTTGAACTCTTCAAATTCCGTCCGGGCACGAATAATCACGCGGCCGCGGCCGGTGGCATAAGCGGCGCGGATACCGCTGCGGCCCATAATAATACCCTTGGTTGGGAAGTCAGGCCCTTTTACGTACTGCATCAGATCGGCCAGCTCTGCCTCCGGATTTTCCAGCACACAGATACAGGCGCCGATCACTTCCCGCAGGTTGTGAGGCGGAATGTTGGTGGCCATGCCTACGGCGATACCGGAAGATCCGTTGACCAGTAAATTGGGGAAGCGGGAGGGCAGTACACGTGGTTCTTTTCGGCTCTCATCAAAGTTGGGGTCCCAATCCACCGTTTCTTTGTCAATCTCCCGCAGCATTTCATCGGACAGCTTGGCCATCCGCGCTTCCGTATAACGATAGGCCGCAGGGGGGTCACCGTCGATGGAACCGAAGTTGCCGTGGCCGTCCACCAAGGGATAGCGCATGGAAAAGTCCTGCGCCAGCCGGACCAGCGCATCATAGACCGATGCGTCGCCATGGGGATGATACCGGCCCAGCACGTCGCCCACGCAGGTTGCGGACTTTTTAAATGGCCGATCGCTGGTGAGGTTATCCTCATACATCGCGTAGAGAATCCGGCGATGTACAGGTTTCAAACCGTCGCGCACATCGGGCAGTGCGCGTCCGACAATAACGCTCATCGCGTATTCAATATAAGATTGCTCCATCTCCGATACCAGAGGAGAGGTTTTGATTTTTTGGTCCGGGAACCGAATTTCCTCAGGATCATATTGGGGTTTCTTACTCATTTCGGTTCACCTTCCTTAATAGTCCAAATTGACTGCATATTTTGCGTTTTTCTCGATAAACTCTTTGCGCGGCTCCACTTTTTCGCCCATCAGAATTGTAAAAATCTCATCTGCCCGAACAGCGTCGTCCAATTCAATTCTCTTAAGTGTTCGTTTTTCGGGGTCCATGGTTGTTTCCCAAAGCTCATGGGGATTCATTTCGCCCAGACCTTTAAATCGGCTGATATCCACTTTTGCATTGGGATTGTCGGCCCGCATTTCGGTAGAAATCTGATCCCGCTCCATATCCGAAAAAGCCACGCGGGTATTTTTTCCGCGGGTCAGCTTATACAAAGGAGGCACAGCGGCATAGACGTATCCATGATCAATCAGCGGGCGCATAAAGCGGAAGAAGAAGGTCAGCAGCAGTGTGCGAATATGAGAGCCATCCACATCGGCATCGGCCATAATCACGATCTTATGATAACGCAGCTTGTTCGGATCAAATTCGTCGCCAATGCCGGCGCCCAGCGCCGTAATTACTGGTTGGAGCTTATCATTGCCGTAAACCTTGTCGGCCCGGGCTTTTTCCACGTTGAGCATTTTACCCCACAGAGGGAGGATAGCCTGAAATCGGGAATCACGACCCTGTGTTGCCGAACCGCCTGCGGAATCACCCTCGACGATGTAGAGTTCCGTCAGTTCGGGATTTGCTTCGTTGCAGTCCCGCAGCTTGTCAGGCATCGCCGCACCGCCCAAAGCCGTCTTGCGCCGAATGGATTCCCGCGCCTTCCGAGCAGCCTCCCGGGCACGATTGGCAGTCAGCGCTTTATCCAAAATCATACGGCCGACTTGGGGATTTTCCTCAAGGAAAATCTCCAGACGATCAGAAACGATATTGTTTACCAGCGTGCGGATCTCGCTGTTACCCAGCTTCGCCTTGGTCTGTCCTTCAAACTGTGCCTCTGTCAGTTTAACGGAAATCACACAGGTCAGGCCCTCCCGGCAATCTTCGCCGGAAATCTTATCATCATTTTTCAGCATGCCGCTCTTCCGGCCATAGGCATTGAGTACATTGGTCAACGCGCGCTTAAAGCCCTCTTCATGCATGCCGCCTTCGGGAGTATGAATATTATTGGCAAAAGAGAGAATCGTCTCGTTATAGCCGTCATGATACTGCAGTGCAACTTCGGCCATAGAATCGTCCCGACTGCCAGACATATAAATGATTTCATTATGAATAGAATCACGGTTGCGGTTGATCCAGGTCACAAATTCCCGAATGCCGCCGGCATAGCACATCTCGTCAGATTGTTCCTTGCCGGGACGCAGATCAATGGTACGAATACGAAGCCCTGCATTCAGGAACGCCTGTTCCCGCATCCGGGTATGGAGAACTTCATAATCATAAACAGTATCCTCAAACATCTCATGATCTGGCTTAAAAGTTACTGTCGTACCGGTATGGTCGGTTTCCCCGACAACCTTCATCTCTTCTGTGATGGCCCCCCGTGAGAACTTCATCTCATAGATTTTTCCATCCCGGTGCACCTGAACGACCAGCCACTCTGACAGAGCATTTACCACCGACGCGCCCACACCATGCAGGCCGCCGGAGACTTTATATCCTCCTCCGCCAAACTTTCCGCCGGCGTGAAGAACCGTATAGACAACTTCCAGAGCGGGTTTTCCCGTTTGCGCCTGGATATCCACCGGAATTCCGCGGCCGTTATCAACCACCGTAATCGTTTCGCCGTCGTTGATTTGAACGGTAATTTCCGTACAATATCCGGCCAGAGCCTCATCAATTGAGTTGTCTACAATTTCGTAGACCAGATGATGAAGGCCCGAGGAGGAGGTGGAGCCAATATACATGCCCGGCCGTTTCCGGACTGCTTCCAGACCCTCCAGCACCTGAATCTCCGAGGCGTCGTACTCATGTGAGGTCTCCGCCCGAAGCAAGGTGTTTTCATTTTCAGACATGAGGAATTCTCCCTTCTTTTTTGGGGTATGCTACGCAGAATGTGCGCTTTATTCAAACTCCAGCTGTTTCGCTTCAGCCCGCTTTTGCAGCGTACCCGCGTTCAACTGAGAAAGATATACAATCTGTTTATGATAAGGATGGTCACAGACAAGAAAAGATTTGGGGATTTCTCCCGAAATATCAATAACAACGCCTTCAGCTTCTGCCTTGGTCAAAAATTCTCGTGTCCGCTTTTCATACGTCGCCTTATCCATATCAAAAATACCAATAATCCGTCCTTCGGGGATGATCTCGTTTTGCCCCAGATGTAAATACATGTAAATCCCCTTTTCACACAGACGGAGCAACAGCGCCGCTCCGAACATGAAAAACTTTGCCGCCCAGCAGCGCAGGCAGCCGATCGTCTTCACAGCAGGTGATAAATACTTGTCCTCCGGCAATTCGATTCAACACAAATTCCTGACGGCGCTGATCCAGCTCGGAAAGAACATCATCTAATAGTAAAATTGGATATTCACCTACGGCGCTATAATACATCTCTCGTTCCGCCAACTTCAACGCCAAAGCAGCCGTACGGGTCTGTCCCTGAGAAGAAAAGGATTTTGCATCTCTGCCATTGATCTCAATGACCAAATCATCCTTATGCGGCCCGGAAAGACAAAGCCTGGAAGAAAGCTCAGCCGAACGATGCGTCATCATGTGCTCCCGCAGCTGCTGTTCCACAACAACAATGTCCGCCAAAGGGTTTTCAATGACAGAAACCGTATGGTACTGGATAGAAAGCGACTCTCGCTTTCCGGAACACTCCGCATGATTGGCCGCGGCATAGACAGCAAGCTTTTCAATGAATCTTGCCCGATAACGGATCAAAACCGCACCGGCCTGAACCATCCTCTCATTGAATTCAGGAAGCATTGCCAATAAATCAGGCCGTTCTTCCATATCTCTTAAAATGCGCGTTTTATGTTCATACGCCCGGTTATACGCAGCCAAGGCCGCGGCATACCGCGGCCGAAGCTGACAAAGCGCCGTATCCATAAATTTTCTTCGAACAGCTGCTCCATCCCGAATCAGAAACAAATCCTCAGGACAGAAAAATACTGTCTGATAAACGGATGAAAGAGCGGAAGAGGTCTTTGCCGGTACATGATTGATCTGCAGTCTGCGCCGCCGATCCCGAAACAGATCTGCTTCCAATAAAAAATCACGGTCTCTGGCCCAAACCCGGGCAGAAAGACGAGACTGTTTTTCATCAAAAGAGATCAGTTCTCGGTCCGCTCTGGCCCGTGGAGATTTTCCGCAGGAAAGATAGACGATTGCTTCCAATAAATTTGTTTTTCCCTGCGCATTTTCTCCAAAAATCACATTATAGCTGCCGTCAAAGTCAATTGCTTCCTGCCGGTAATTCCGAAAATTCTGGAGTTCAAGCCGTTCAATCCACATATTTCGGAGTACAATCCCGTCCATCGATTGTTGCGACATCTCCAGGACGCATTTTCTTTCCCCGCATCGTGCAGACCTCGCCATTTACAAGGATTTCACCGTTTTGAATGCGCTCCTTGGCTTCGCCGCCGGTCTCCACGAAATTCGCCAGCTTTAAAAGATCCTGAAGTTTGATATATTCAGTTTGAATTGTAACAATTTTCATTTTGCTCTCAATCCTGCGCTTTCAAACGCACGGGAAGTACCATATAGAGAAAATTTTCGTTTCCGTCAGATGGAACAATGATTGCCGGAGAAACACTGGTATTCAATTCAATCCGTACGGTATCCGCCGGGGCATAGCGCATAGCTTCCATCAAATATCGATTATTGAAGCCAATTTCCAGTCCGCCGCCATCGCCCGACATTCTGCAGACGTCCTTTGCTTCTCCGTTGGGCGTCTTTGCAGACAAGATCACTCGGTCCTGCTCAAACAGGCACCGCACAGGGCTTTTCAGTTTTTCAGAGATTACGACGCTGACGCGGTCAATGCTTTCAATAAAAGCCTTTGTATCAGCAACCATCACAGTTGGATTTTTGCGTGGGATGGCATTTTTGTAATCCAAAAACTCTCCTTCCAACCGCCTGCAGATTAACTGTGTATCGCCGACTTCAAACAGAATGTGCCGTTTTCCAAGCGTAATTGCAGCCAGATCCTCGCTGTCACTGCAAATTTTTTCAACTTCACTCAGCGCTGCGCCAGGCGCCACAAAGGAAAAATATCCTCCGTCTATTTTTTCCAAAGGTTCTTTTCTAATAGCGAGGCGGAAACCGTCCACAGAGACGACAGTTAAGC
>QKDF01000091.1 GCA_003245395.1 Clostridia bacterium | reverse complement strand
CACACCGACAAGACACTGAAGCCCTCGGGCAGAGCCGAGGTCAGCCCCCGCCGCTCTGGGCCGGACTGCAGCATTTTGACCAGGACATTTACCTGTGTATCCCCTTCATAAAGCTCCAGCCGTTCTTCCACGCCAGTCAGCTGGCCGTCCTTATCCAGGAAATACAGCGTGGCTGGAACGGTGCTGACCACGTCTTCCGTACTGCTCAGCAGGACATCCATAGCAGTAAAGGTCTGGCGATCCCGATACGCCAGTTCCTTGCCCCGCACCGTGATAGACACTGCCGTGATGTCGGGCAGTTGGGTCAGTGTCAGCGTAATGCAGTAATCTGCCAAAGTCAGTGCAACGCCTGAGAGCATCCCATACGACGAGGACAGATCCACCAAGACCCGTGACCCGGATATCTCCACGCCCAGCAGCTGCGTTCCAGCTGGAAACGGGCTCTTTAAATCCTCACTCTGCGGGCCTGCTAACAGCAGTGTCATCAGTTTTTCCGACGCCTGACGGACATCCAGATCTTTCAATTCCGTCAGTGGAACAGTCTCTGAGCCAATGGCATCCTCACCGGATACATTTTGTAAATCCGCGGCTGCAAAATACAATGTGTAGAGGTCCTCCTCGGCGACCTGCGTAGCCTGATTGATGGCATAAGCGCAGCCGGAAGACAGGATTAGCAGAACGCTCAGAATCAGCAGCATCCCCCGCTTCATTCCTGCTCCCCCCCTTCTGTCAGAGGCCAGTATACGGTGAACACAGCGCCGCCCTCCGGTCGGTTGGCCACCTCCACGGTGCCCCCCCTTCGCTTGACGGTATCGCTGACGATGGACAACCCCAGCCCCGTGCCGCCAGCCATGCGGGAGCGAGCCTTGTCCACCCGATAAAATCGTTCAAATATCCGGGGAATGTCCTCCTTGGGAATACCCACACCGTTATCCGCCACGGTCAGGATTGCCCTGCCGTCGGCCCGCTTCAGGCTGACGGTAACCTGCCCACCGCTGCCGGAATATTTGACCGCATTGTCCAGCAGATTGTAGATCACCTGATGGATCTCGTCCTGGGTGGCCAGGACGGTACAGTGATCCGACGCACCGCACTGCAGCTTTGCCTGCCGCTCCTCGGCCACCAGCTCCATCATCCGAAGCACCTGCTCCAGAACCGGCTGTACATCCACCGACGCGGAAGGCTCCAGAATATTGCTGTCCAGCCGAGTCAGGCGCAGCAGATCCTCTGTAATGCGTGAGAGACGCTCGGCCTCCTGGCCGATGTCCGCCACAAATTCCTGGGTAGTGGCGGGGTCGATGTTGTTTGTCTGTAAAATCGAATCCGTCAGCAGCCGGATGGCCGCCAGCGGGGTCTTAAGTTCATGGGACGCGTCGGAAACGAAGCGGCGGCGAGCCTCTTCTGTCTTTTGCAGCCGACCGGTCAGACTGTTGAACTCCTCCCCCAACTGGGCAATCTCATCGTGTCCGCGGATTTCGGCCCGATGGCTGTAAGCGCCCTCCCGCACCTGGCGGATGGCACAGAGCAGTTCACTGATCTTTTTTGTCAGTGCCCGGGAAAGGATCAGCGATACCATGAGCACCAGTACGCCGATGATGATGGAAATTCGCCGGATATTATTTTGAAACCCCTGAAGCAGCGCTGCCTGCTCCGTGTCATACTCATAGGCGTACACCGCGCCGATGATGCGGTTCTGGTACAGAACCGGAGAAGCCGCCCGGCTTCGGAATGCTCCGCCGCGGTATCCGCAGGTAAAGGTATCGTTGCCAAGCAATGCCTGGACGATCTCCGTATAGAGAACATAGTCGCCCACCGCGGAACCGGTCTCCCGCGTATCATAGAGCACCCTGCCTGTCCCATTTGTCACCAGAACACGGGACAACCCTGTAGATTCCACAGGGCTCATCGCAGCTGTGACGTTCTCCTCTGTCAGGTTGTCCAGCCCGGACAGGGAGGAAACCATGACGGAAACGCTGCTTTGCATGGTGGCCGCCTTGGAGCGAAACACCAGATCCTCCGATACCAGCAAAGGATAGGTGTTGAGCAAAACCAGCACCGCCGCGATCAGCAGAATATAGCTCAGGCCGAATTTCAGCTGCAGGCTGTTTTTGACCCGCGTCTCACCCTTTGAAATAGTAGCCCACTCCCCACTTTGTCAGGATATACTCTGGCTCCGCCGGATTGCGCTCCAACTTTTCCCGCAGGCGGCGGATATGCACGTCTACCGTCCGGTAGTCCCCGCCGTAAGAATACCCCCACACCACATTCATCAGGTTTTCCCGGCTGTATACCCGGCGGGGATTCCGCATAAGAAGCTCGATCAAATCATATTCTTTGGCGGTCAGATCCACCGTCCGACCGTCTCGCACCGCCACCCGCTGTTCCGTATCCAGGGTCAGCGCACCAGCAGTCAGCGTCGTCCCTTGGGCACGCTGTACACCCGCGGCCCGGCGCAGCAGAGCCCGAACCCTGGCCTTGAGCTCCAGGATGTTGAACGGCTTTGTCAGATAGTCGTCCGCTCCGCTTTCAAAACCCATCAGCTTGTCTGCATCCTCGCTTTTGGCGGTGAGCATAATAATCGGGACATTGGAAAACTCCCGAATACGCATGCAGGTCTCCAGTCCGTCCATCTCCGGCATCATCACATCCAGAATAATCAGATCGAACCTCCCGTTGCGGGCCAGTTCCACGGCGGCTGCGCCGTCATAGGCACACTCCACCTCATATCCCTCGTTCTCCAGGTTGAACTTCATTCCTTTAACCAGCAGCCGCTCATCGTCCACCACTAAAATTCTCATATCCTGCTCCTATCCTCCCACGGTGATACGATCTGCGATCTCCGCGAATATTTTCTCCCCAATCCCACTGACCTTCTGAATTTCCTCCTTGGAGGAAAGGCCCCATGCTCATTGCGGTAGTCCACAATCCGCCCAGCCAGTGTTTCTCCGATTCCCGGCAGCGATGCCAGCTCTTTTTCTGAGGCAGTATTGATGTTTACCGGTACCTCGTCATCCGCCGGCACGGAAGACGCCGACGCAGACGATACGGCGGCAGACTTTTCTGTCGTAACGGCATAATGCCCCTGTGCACCGGTTGCTTTTCCATACAGCATCAGCCCCAGCAGCAGACAGATAAAGGCAGCTGTCACCGCCAGTAAAATTTTCTCGGTTTTTGTGGGTTTTACCTGTACCCTCAAGGTTGAACTCCCTCTAACTTTCTGTTATACTAGATTTCAATTGTCGAAAAAGGGTGCTTCCGGCTTACCGCAAGTGCCCAGTTAGTATGTATTATAGCACAAGATGCGGGAGATTGTCATGAGAATGAAGCGCTTTTTATCGGTTTTTTTGTTGCTGGCTCTGCTGGCTGCACTCTGGAGTGTACCGGCTGCCGCAGAGGATACCGCGGTTTCGGACCCCGACATCCAGGCCAAGGCGGCTCTGCTGATTGATGAGGAGACCGGCTCGGTCCTATATGCGAAAAATGAACACCAGGAGCTTTATCCCGCCAGTCTGACGAAAATCATGACGGCGCTGTTGGTGCTGGAAGCAGTGGACAGCGGTAAACTGTCTCTGGATCAGACGGTCACCGCCACTTCCTCTGCCCTGGCTTGGACAGCCGATGACGGCAGCAGCGCCGGCATTAAGGTTGGTGAGACATTATCGGTGCAGGATTTGCTCTACTGCATGCTGGTGGTCTCCGCCAACGAGGCCTGTGACATTCTGGCCGAGACGGTCGCCGGCTCTGTAGAGTCGTTTGTGGACGCCATGAACGCCAAGGCCAAAGAACTCGGCTGTGAAAACACGCACTTTGCCAACCCCAGCGGCCTGAACGATTCGGAGCATTATACTTCGGCCTGGGATCTGTACCTGATCACTAAGGAAGCCTTGACCCACAAGGAGTTCATGACCATCTGCGACACTGCCGATGTTGTCATTCCCGCCACCAACCTCTCCGGTGAGCGCCACTTATACACCACGAACTATCTGCTGTCCAACTGGCGTGCCGTGGGCTATCGCTATACCAATGCGCACGGAATCAAAACCGGCTCCACCGACGAGGCGGGGCACTGCCTGGTCTCCTCCGCCACCCAGGGCAGCCGCACGCTCATCAGCGTGGTGCTGGGCGCCCAGCGGATTGTGACAAACGGCGTGGCCGATGTACAGAGCTTTTCTGAGACAAAGCGCCTGTTTGAGTGGGGCTTTGACAATTTCGCCACCAAGACCGCCTTGTCCAGTCTGGACATGCTGGCCTCTGTGCCGGTGTCACTGTCCAAGACGGACAGCGTAGCCGTACACGCGGAGCAGGATGTGGATCTTCTGCTGCCCAAGAATCTGGACCCAAAGGATCTGGAACGAACCGTCAAACTCAACAGTGATATGGCACAAGCCCCCGTCACTGCGGGAGAGGAGTTGGGACAGGTCACCCTGTCCTATGACGGAAAGGTATACGCCACAGTACCTCTGGTCGCACTCAACGATGTGGAAGCTTCCAAGATGCTGACAATTCTTCATAATATTCAGGAATTTTTTGATAAAACCGTTGTCCGTGTCGTACTGGGCCTTCTTGTAGGTCTGACTCTGGCTCTGGGCATCTGGAAATTGACCCTGGGGCGGCGCAGATACCGCTATGGCCGCTCCACCCGCCGCCATAGTAGTTACCGCGGTCGGCGCAAATAACACCTAAAAGCCGAAAAACGCCGGGGCTGCAGCAAAATTGCTGCGGCTCCGGACGTTTTGTTTTATGGGTGCATGGCTGCTGAGCGTCCCTGTGCGGCGACTCACAGTTCGATGCAGAATTCCTCAAGCGGCTTGCGCATGGTGTGGAGACGAGATGCATGGGCTCCCTCCGCAGGATAGCCGATCGGCAGCAGGGCAATGGGTGTATAGCCCGCCATCTCAGGGAATTGCTCCAGCAGTGCCGCAGGATCAAACACGCCCACATAGGTAGTACCCAATCCAATATCCGCAGCTTGAAGCATCATCTGGGTTGCGGCAATTGCGGCGTCAATCTCGCCATGGTTCTTGCCATCATATTCCGTCCGCTTCCATGCAGTCTGCGCGTCATAAGCCACCACCAGCATCACGGGAGGGTGAAAATGGCAGCCGGTGCAGGTATCCACTTTCTCCAGCGCCTGTGCGCTTTTGAGCACGAACACATACTGGGGCTGGTTGTTGTGCGCGGTGGGTGCATTCTGGGCCGCCTTGAGCACCAGTTCCAGCTTCTCCGCCTCCACGGGGCGGTCGCTGAATTTGCGCAGAGAATAGCGAGCTTCGGACAGTTCTTGAAACGTCATCTTTCAACGCATCCTTTCTTTGGGTTTTCCGGGAAATATGGATTGATTTTATCATATCTCCCCTGCATTTGCAATCTCTCCCCAAAGATCCGCCGTCGGCGTCAGCGATAGGTCTCCCCAAAGCCCGGAATGACATTATTCGGTTCATAGAACTCTATAAACTTCAGCCCACTGAGTTCAGCAGAGGCATAGCGTCTGCGGGACGGCTGATAGAGCACCAGGTAGTTCTCACCAACACTATGCAAAAAACCTTCCCAGGTCATGATGTTCTGCGGCCCCATTAGGAATGTGGCCACTACGTACTGCCCCAAATTGCGGGCCAAAAGTCCTCTCATGGTTCCCACATATGCATTTGAAGAGGGTTCAAAAGCACTCTTCGGGGGGGGTGTCGGCGCCGTCCCGGTGCCTCCCTGCCCGGAGATAGGCGTCATCTGATTTATGGGATTGTCAAGATTCATCCCCATATTTTGATTCCAGTTTTCGTCGGCCCAGCCGCCCAGCTCTGTCGGTTCGGTTGGCGGCTGTCCGGTGGTATCGGGGGCCTGCGCGGTTCGGCCCGTGATGCTATGCGCATTGTTCAGCAGTTCATCATTTTCATTTATAACAGGGATCGCCCGGCTCCCGTTTATGGGAAGCGTCTGCCTGCCGGTGATCCCACCTGCATTTTGAAAAGCTCCTTGATTTCCGGAGATCCCGGAGCCTGAAGGCTCATTCGTCCAATATGGCACTTCCTCTTCGGAGGTCGGAGTGCGAAGATAGGGAACCAATGGACGGGTCACCCCATTGCTTTGAGATCGTAACAAACCAGCACACCTCTTTCGGTTTCAGCTTTAATAGCAGCGAGACCCCCGGCACCTCTCAGTCCATGAGAAAACCGGCGGCAAGCTGCTTTCGCTCTCCGCCGTCCGGAGGTTCTCCTTTCTATGCCTGCTATTCTATGCCGCCCGCCAGATAGGCGTGTTCCACACAACATATTAAACGGGACGGCAATAAAGCTGCCGCCCCGTTTCTTCATTTCTATCATTCCCGGTCAGTTATGCCGGTCACTCCACACACAGATGAAACCCGACGCCGCCCTCAGGCTGCGTATCATCTGCCAGTCTGCACACCGCCTTACCAGGTCTCATACCGGACAATGTCTTCCAGCACTTTTCTGGGGCGGGGCTCTGGAGCCTCATCTCCATATCCCACCGTAATGATCCCGCACACATATTTGTCTCCCGGAAGATGCAGAACCGAGCGGACATCCTCTTGCTGGAACCAGGCGGTCCAGCAGGTACTCAAGCCCTGTGTCTGTGCCTCCAGTAAAATGTGCTCCATGGCAATCGCCGTATCCCGAATGATCTGTTTGAGCTCCTCGTCCGGGCTTTGTTCATCCAGCCGGATGCCCGCTGTATCCTTTACTCTGGAACACAAGTCCGCTATGCACACGATAAAGACAGGAGCCGACAGCATCCATGTCTGCCCGTGATCCGCGGCCGCCAGCCGGGCCTTCGTCTCGGGCGACCTGACAATGATGAACTGCCAGGGTTGGGTATTGCTTCCGGAAGGAGCCAATCGGGCGCTTTCCAGCAGGCGCAGAATCTTTTCCTGCTCCACCTCCTGTGCACAATATTTCCGAACGCTTCTTCGGCTTTCAATTTCTTTGATACTCAAAGCCATTCTCCTTCCACAGCTGCTTTTATACAGAATCAGCCGGATCGGCACAGTGCCGTTCCATTTGTACTTCCATATCGGGCATCTCCCGGAAAATATACAGCGTATCACGGTCTTTCTTTGCTTCATACAGCGCCCGGTCAGCATTGGTAAACAACCGCACACCGTCAGTCCGGCCCTTATGCTCTGCAATGCCGATACTGACTGTCAGGGTAAGCGCAGGCTCCTCCTCGATCCGCAGCGCCCGTGCTTTTTTCTGAAGCTGCGCACAGGTCTCCCGCGCCTGCTCAATCCCGGTGTCCCAGAACAAAAGGCAGAATTCGTCTCCGCCGTATCGAAACGGGAGATACTCTCCGCAGTTCTCCCGCAAAATTTTTGCAAATTCAATCAGGCAGCGGTCTCCAAGATGGTGTCCCCACCGGTCATTGATTCCCTTGAAATGATCAAGATCCACAATCGCCAGCAGAACAGTCTGATCGTCGGATACGGCCTCCAGGTCTTTCATTGCAGTATGCATCGCCTGTCGGCTAAAAATATTGGTCAGTTCGTCCATTTGCAGCCGGTGCAAAAGCCGGTGCCGCTCAATTTCAACCTGGATACTGGCCTCATTTTTTTTGCGCATAAACCGGATGACAACCAAGCACATGAAGGAAAATCCCGTCAGGACCGCTAATGCAGTTAAAAAATCACCCATACGAAGGGCGTCTTTATATACACTCGCCTTATCTACATCCCAAGTGATGAACAGCTCGGATATTGTCAGGCTGATCAGGCTGACCAGTTCCGTCACCCAAGTGATCTGATAATCTGCGTAAACCGTGGTCAGCAGGATTGCTATCGTGAATGTATAATAGGCAGCCGTAAAGATACTGTGAACCGTAAAAAGGACAAAGCAGATTCCCACAAGCACCAAGGAGATGATGTAAGCCTTGTGTTTTCCGGAAAGTCTGGCAGACCGCATGACGGCGGTATCAATCCCTATGAGGAGAAGGTTGCAGCCTCCGGGCACTGCGATATATTTCCAGATATACCTTGGAACCATTGTTGTAAGCAGATCGGAATGGGTGAAAACCAGCGCCAGGACGCACTCCACAATCAACGCAGACAGCGCAAGGACTACTGAGGTTTTATAGTGCAGCGTAAGCCAGTCTCTGTCGATCCGCTCATATTCTTTTCGGACTTCGCGAATGTGTGCAGCTTCATCAACTGCTGTTCCATCAGTCCAATCGCCCTTAAATGCATTTTTCAAATCTTCGGGCATTCTGACCGGCTTCGTTTCCATGGTCTTCCTCCTTCCGGTCTTTGCAAATTGATTCAGGCCGATTTTCTCAATAGATCAGCAGTACTAAGCGGTATCCGGGCAGTAGTGCAATGCAGTGTAGTAAAACAGCGTTCTGCTCTGTGCCCCATCGCCTGCTTTCCATTGATTTTCAGACTTGACTGCACCCATCAGTTCGTATGAGATGCAACAGCTGCCGCCTGAAAAAAAACTTGCACTCGGCAAAATCTGACACGCGACTATTATATGCATGTGGAGTATATTTGTCAACTTAACTTGTCGAATCTCTGCGCGGGTTCTTTTCATCTGTGATCTGCCCAAAGCCGTCCTCACCGTAAAATTGGCCGCCGTCTTCGCTGAAAATCGTGATGGTTAAGTTCGTGATTTGTGTGCACATCTCTGAGGGCAGCAAGCTGAAATGCGGCTTCCTTTTCCAAGGAATTCCCGGTGTATTTCCCTCTGTTTTTCAAATAATAAAATTGAGGTGATTGCTGTGAACCATGTCCATCTTTGCCTGACAGATCTGCTGGACCAGGACCTGACAGCATATGAGTATTTTCAGGGATTGGCACCCGATGTCAAAAAAGCGCTGGCAGAGAAAGAAATATTCACATTTGATGAGCTGCAGTCTGCCGCCAATCACTATCAGCAGACGCATTCCGCTCAGGAATTTTAAACATTTAAGAGGTAGATAAGATGAAATATTCCAATATGGATGCCCTTTTGAAAAATGAACCGGAGGCCAAAAACTACTTCAACGCCCTCCCCGACTATGTACGGGAGCAGATTCGCACAAGGGCCGGCAACGTGAACTCCTATGCCAGTCTGCGGGATTATGCAGAAAATTTGACCCGCGGCGACGATTAAACAAAAGAGCCGCCTCTGCGGAGACGGCTCTCTTCTTTAATGTATATCCTGCATACATATCAGGTCTCAGCTTATTTCCCGCCATCCGCTGGCTGAACTACCAGATATTAACGCTTGAAAAAATAGTTACAATTTGTTACTATTTGATTGTCCAGTGAGGACAATACTTAATCGGAGGTTTTCGATATGTGTAACTTAATGAGCATTTGTCTGTCCGGCTGCGGTTCCAGCTGCGCATCTATTCTGCAGTATCTGGGACAGTGCTTCAGCTCCTGCGGCTAAATCAAAAGCGGCCCTGCTTGGCAGGGCCGCTGATTATTTTCTGCGTTGCAAAACAGGCTGAAGGAAGAACCGGATTTCTCCTTTCAGCCTGTCTCTTTATAAATTCACCCCATGCACGCGGGCAGCAGCCAAAATCACATGCTTCGCCAGCACAGCCGTTGTAACAGCCCCTACTCCGCCGGGAACGGGTGTAATGGCTGCGGCAACGGCAGACGCCTCGTCATAAGCCACGTCCCCGCAAAGTCCGCCCTGCCCGTCGTCATTGATTCCCACGTCGATGATTACTTGCCCCGGGGCAACGCAGCGTCCGTCCACAAAGCCGGCCCGGCCAACCGCCGCAATCAGAAACTCGGCTCGACGGCACTCCTCCGCAAGACCGGCAGTGCGGCTGTGGCAGATTGTCACTGTGGCATCCCGGTGCAGCAGCATCATCGCAACAGGCCGGCCGATGACCAGGCTCCGCCCCACAACCACCGCCCGGTGGCCGCGCAGGTCATACCCGTAATGATCCAAAATTTCCAGACATGCCTGCGCCGTGCAGGGAGGAAATC
>QKDF01000127.1 GCA_003245395.1 Clostridia bacterium | reverse complement strand
GAAAGCAAGCCTTTCTTCCATATAAAAGCAAAATACAAGTTTTACAGATTAAAGCGCCATGCATCTGCATGGCGCTTTTTACCGTCTTATTTTTCTGAGCGCATGGGCTTAGCTTTTGATTGGAATGGTAATCGTAAATTCGCTCCCCCGGCCCGGATCGGAGCGGACATCGACGGTTCCCCCCATCTGTTCAAGGTTTTCTTTTACCACAAACAGGCCAAGACCGTCTCCGGATATTTTGCCGGAATTCCCACCTCGGAAATAGGCGTTGAACAAATGCGGAAGGTCTTTTTCGGAAATCCCCACACCGGTATCTCTGATATGGATGGAGACCCCGGCAGCCACCCTCTCATATGAGACATCCACCGCACCGTTCGGCTCCGTAAATTTATAGGCGTTGGCAAGGAGATTGTAAACGCTCTGGCTGAGTTTATATTTGTCGGTCGTGACGGCTGTTTTCTGGGTTGTGAGCAAACGCAGCGTGATTGCCTTCTTTTCAAATGGCACCTTCATGCCGCTGAGGATCTGACTGAGAAGCGCATGCAGGTCAAATTCCTCGAAGCGGACGGCTTCGGTCGGGCGATCCGCATCAAGCAGCATACTCATATTTGAAATAATCGCAGAGAGATTGTCGATCTGTGACTGACAGACTTTGATTTCATCACCGGACATGGAGATGACTCCGTCTTCCAGGCCCTCCAGGTGCGTTTTTAAAATCGTGAGCGGTGTTCTGGTCTGGTGGACAAATTCATCCACGACTCTTTTCCTGCCCACCTGCTTGATTTTCAGCCTGTTCTGAAGTTCATCCAGACCGGTCTGTATAATTTTGATTTCCTTGACCTTGGACAGCTTGAAGTCGGGGCGGTCACCCATGTCGATGCTCAGCGCCTGAGCGGCCGTGTTTGTCAGGTCACGGCTGAGTCGCCTGCTGACAAAGATTCCGATCATAATCAGCGCAGATAGAACAACCAAAAACGACAGCACGCTGTTCCGAATCAGCGCATATTTGAACATCGTGGATGCAATCGAATTATCAAGAGAACTGTATCTGGTGATGTGAAGAACCCCTATGACCGCACTGCCGTCGGTAACATTGAAGCTGTCAACCTCTTCCGAGTGCTCACGCATCATTCTGCTCATCATACCATTCATCATACCGGAGCCATAGCTGTCCGCATTCTCTGCGCTGGCGATGAGCTGCCCGTCGGCATTGTACAGCTTAATGCTGGTAATCGGATCGTCAAGGTGCGATTCAAGCTGCACAGACAACTGTTGCTCTGTAAGGCTGTCGTCCAGCAAGGCACTTGCCGCAAGCTGCTCGATCTGATTGACATGGTAGTCATATGTTTCGGAGCTGTACGTCAGAAAATATTTGTTGATCAGTGAATCTAAAATAGCGGAATTGATAAAAACGGCCAAAACGGCCGTTAAAGTCAGAATAAGGAGCCACTGCCGTCTGATCGTCAATTTCCGGTACCTCCCAGCACATAACCCGCGCCATACTTTGTCAGCAGAATCTGCGGCTTTTTCGGATCGGTTTCAATTTTCTGCCGCAGCCTTTTGATGGAACTGTCAATATTTCTGTCAAAGCCTTCGTATTCATAGCCGTAGGCCAGATTGATCAGCTGCTCTCGGGACAGTACTTGCCCCTGATTGCGGAACAACACCTGCAGCAGCCCAAACTCGGCAGCCGTAATTGGGATTTCCGTTTCACCTTTGTAGAGCTTCATGCTCTTTACATGCAGGCGCAGATCTGCAAATTGATAGACGATCTCACCGGTATTGTGATAAGACCGTTTGATCAGTGCGTTGACTCGTTTCACGATTTCTTTCACGCTGAAAGGCTTAACAACATAGTCGTCAGCGCCGATATCGAAGCCCTTCAGTTTATCGATTTCTTCCGCCCTGGCCGTGAGCATGATGACAGGGATTTCCGACGTTTTCCGGATCTCCCTGAGTACGTCAAACCCGTCGATACCGGGCATCATAATGTCAAGGAGGGTGAGGTGAATTTCGTTGCTGTTGAAAAGCTCCAGCGCTTCAAACCCATCTTTGGCGACGAGGGTCGCATAACCTTCGCTCTCAAGATATTTTGCAACGACGCGACTGATCTCCTGCTGATCCTCAACGATCAGTACCGTATACCTCATGTTTATCACCTCACCCTATTATACCTTGTACATTCCTCCAGTACAACAGAGATGGGAATTTTACTTGCTGCGCAGGACCTTTTTCATTCTGGTGTAATCCTCTTCTGAAATATCACCTCGTACGAAGCGCTCGTTCAGCAGATCCAGACTCTCCCTGTCCTCACGGCTCAGGCTGTTTCTCCGGGCCTTTTTGACAAGCATCACGACGAGAACAACCGCCAGCACGGTGACAATCAGCGCTCCGGCCATCATCAGAAATCCACCGCCATACATATAGCCCAGGCTGCCGTCAAAGCAGCGCCCCAAGCCGCCAATTCCTCTGTAATACATCATAATATATACCTCCTTAATAATTTTATCGTCAGTTGCTTCTCAAAGTGCGAAGCATTCTTTTATATGTATCCTCGTCAATTTCGCCGCCGACAAACCGTTTCTTCAAGAGTTCCTCGGCATCCGTGCTTTTTGCGGAGTCCAGACCAATTTTGTGATCCGGGAAAACGGCAAAATATACGATTGCGATCAGGATCAATCCAAACAGCAACATGTTTACGCCTCCTTGTTTTGTTTATGGCTTCATTATCAGGGTGAATTATGGCTCAATTATGTCAGGCAAATAAAATGAGACTGGAACGCTTAATTCCAGTCTCATCAGAGTTTATACCGTGTGCCACTTGTATAATTTTCTTTAATCTGAGCTTATTGAAGCTCTCTGTTTTTCGCAGCGGCTGCCTCATCCTTGATCTCATTCCGCATGCCATCCAGCGCATCCTGCCGGCGCTCATTTTTGTCTTTCAGAGTCTGCTTCATTTTGGGATCGGATGTTTTCTCTATCATTTCGTTGGCACGGTGGATATTGTCGATGGTCATGTCAATATTATGCTGAATTCTGTCTGTATTGTCTGCACGGTTATCCGGATTTGGTTTCATGAAATTTACCTCCTGATTGCAGTTCATTTTCTGTTCACTCCGGTGTTTGGAAATTGCGGCGTGTTCTGACACTCGAGTATGCCGAACGGCACCGCTTCTTTCCAAATCATCACCCAGACTTAGTATTTGTCTTTGGGCCGGAATCATGCGCAGTCAGAGGCTTCCTTCAAATAACAAAACATGCTCAAAATCCAGTAGGTCCAGCGCCTTTTTCTATTTCATCCGATGCAGCAGTACCACTGCCTCCACATGTCTGGTACCCGGAAACAGATCGACAGCCACAGCGCGGCGCGGACAATAACTTAACTCTGCAAACAGTTTTACATCCCGCGCCAACGTGGCCGGATCGCAGGAAACATAAACCACGCGCTCGGGTCCCATGGCCGCCACGGAATGCACCACTTCAGGTGTCAGGCCTTTCCGGGGTGGATCAAGTGTGATCACGTCCGGACGCAGACCTTCATTCTCCAGCCGCGCAGCCACATCTGCCGCGTCACCGCAGAAAAATTCCGCGTTGTCCACGCCGTTGCGCCGGGCATTTTCCTCCGCATCCCGAATGGCTTCCGGCACAATTTCCGCACCAATCACCCGTTTTGCCCGGCTCGCCATCGTCAGCGTGATCGTGCCCGCTCCGCAGTAAAGATCCAGCACCGTTTCCGTACCGGTCAGGCCCGCAAACTCCACAGCCTTGTTATACAGGATCTCCGCCTGTTCCCGGTTTACCTGATAGAATGACGGTACAGACAGGCGAAAAGTCCGCCCACACAGGCGGTCCATCAGAAAATCCTGCCCCAGAATGGTACGGTAGCGGTCTCCCAGAATCACATTTCCCCGGCGGGTGTTGGTATTGAGTACCACGCCCGCCGTTTTCGGCACCGCCGACAGAATCATCGCCGCCAGCTCCGGTTCCCGGGGAACCTGCCGACCGTTCACCACCAGGCAGCAAAGGCTCTCTCCATCCCGATTCGTCCGCACAAAGACATGGCGCACCAGCCCCTTGCCGGTTCGCTCATCATACGTTGAAATATGATAGCGCCGCATCCATTCCTGCACCACCTGAGCGGTTCGGTTTGCCTCCGGCGCACAGATTTGGCACTCCTCCACCGGAATGACTTCGTGCGTCCGCTGACGAAAAAAGCCCACTGCCCCTCCGGCTCCCACCGGGAACTGGGCCTTATTCCGGTAATGGAGTGGGTGCTCCGCCCCCACGATCTCCTCCACCTTCAGATCAAGGCCCCCAATCCGGCAAAGTGCATCCTGCACCTTTTGCCGCTTGGCGGACAGTTCTTCCCGATAGGTCATGTGCCGGAAATCACAGCCGCCGCACTCTCCGAAGTACGGGCAGTCCGAATCCATCCGCTCGGGCGAAGGGTCGGATATAGAGACAATCTCTCCGGCGAAGCAGCTTTTCATCACCCGGGTAATCCGCAGTTCCACCGTTTCACCGCGGACGGCGCGGGGTACAAATACCACCGCGCCGTTGATCCGAACCACGCCGAGTCCCTCACTGGAGTATCCCTCGACGGTTCCGGTACAGGTTGTTCCATAAGTCAATGCTTCCACTTAGATATCCCACTTCTCCAGAAGTTTTTTCAGCTGCTCGCCGAAGCTGGCCAGACTCTTGTTGTCCCGACCGCGGCTGCGCTTGATCAGTTCAGTCATCATGTTGCCAACCGACACCAGACGGTCATACGCAGGCGCGGCCTTGGGTGCGCCGTCAAAGGTCTTGGTCTTGCGCTCAGGCAGATAGCCCGACTCGACCTGGGTGGAAGTGATCAGATCGTACGTTTCGGTATACTGGACGGCGTGTGCTTCCAGGCCCATTCCAACCAACGTCTGGGCAAAGAACGGTGCCACTTCCCGGTCGCCGTGCACCACAAACACATGCCGCGGCTTGGGATGCTGAACGGCGGAAATCCAAGCGATCAGATGGTCCCGGTCGGCATGGGAGGAAAGGCCCGTGAAGTTCACGATTTTCGCCGCCACCGTGATTTCCTCGCCGAACATCTTCACGCTTTTGGCGCCTTCCAGCAGATGCCGCCCCAGAGTTCCCTCACCCTGATAACCCACAAAAACCACCGTACTTTCCGGACGCCACAGGTTGTGCTTAAGATGATGGCGAATACGGCCCGCGTCACACATACCGGATGCGGAGATGATCACCTTGGGCGTGCGATCCATGTTCAGCGCCCGGGATTCCTCCACAGTCTCCGTCATGCGCAGGTTCGAAAAGTTAAACATATGGGTGCCGTCGGATACCAGCTTGAGCGCCTCTTCGTCCAGATAGCCGTGAAGGTCGCCCGTAAAAATCGTGGTGGCCTGTTTGGCCAGCGGAGAATCGATATAAACGGGGAAATCCGGATTGCTTTTTACTAGTTTCTGATCTTTAATTTCTCGGATAAAGTACAAAAGTTCCTGCGTACGGCCCACCGCAAAGGAGGGAATCACCACGTTTCCGCCCTTGGTGATGGTCTCGTCAATGATCTTTGCCAGATCATCGGTATAGCTCCACACCTCGGTGTGATTGCGGTCGCCGTAAGTGGACTCCATCACCACATAGTCCGCCCCGGTGGGATAGATGGGGTCACGGATAATGGGCTGATCCACATTGCCGATATCGCCGGAGAACACAATGGTCCGGGTCTCTCCGCCTTCGGTCATGGTCACATGGATGGAAGCGGAACCCAGCAGATGACCCGCATCTGTAAATGTCACCTGGACACCTTCGCACAGATCGATCACCTGGTCATATTCACAGGTCTTGAGAAACTCACTTACCCGCTGGGCATCCTCAATGGTGTACAGCGGGTCCACAGGAGGCTGACCGGCCCGTGCGCCTTTGCGGTTTTTCCACTCGGCTTCCTGCTCTTGAATGTGGGCGGAGTCCAGCAGCATGATCCGCATCAGGTCGGCGGTCAGGCGGGTGGTCAGGATTTCGCCCTGGAATCCCCGCTTGAGCAGCATGGGAATCCGCCCGGAGTGGTCGATATGGGCATGGGTGACCAGTACATAGTCGATCAGATTGGGTGCAAAGGGAAAGTCCTCATTGGAGATCTCATCCCGCCCCTGCTGCAGACCACAGTCAATCAAGATTTTCTTGCCGTTGACTTCCACGCAATGACAGCTGCCGGTCACAAACTGATCAGCCCCAAAAAAGCTCAGCTTCATAAAGATCCTCCTTAGAAATTTGAAAATTCTCCCGGAAACAGCGGCGTACCTTCCTCTGCCGCCGGCAATTTGCTGTTTATCAGTGTACCATAAGCAACATCGGGGGGCAAGCCCTTTTCCCGTACCCTTCGCCACGGAATATCCATATTCTGCATAATTCCAGCAGTTTACTGTATCTTCATAAATTTTTACGTGACTTTTGAAAGATCAGGACGTATAATAACGTGTATTTTTTGAGAGGAACTGTTTTCATGAAGCTGGACTATGCCATTTACGACCCTACGCAAAATATCACCATGCTGGTGACGACGCCGGTGCCGCGATCCCGCCAACCCGCGTTGGCCGCGAAATTGATGGCCTTTCGGCCTGAGGTGGAACAGGTTGGCTATTTGGAGCCCCCCTCTCTTCCAGGCGCACAATTGCGGCTGCAGATGATGGGCGGAGAGTTCTGCGGCAATGCCACTATGTCCACCGTAGCTTACCTTTTCCAGCAGGGCAAGGTTTCATGCAGCAGCCCTGTTTTACTGGAGGTCTCCGGTGCAAGCAGCCTGATCTCCTGTACGCTGAATGAACAGGACGACGCTTTCTGGGGCACGGTGGACATGCCCTTGCCCGAACAATTCGGTACGGTGGAGCTGCCCGGTCTTGGATTCGTCCCGGCCGTCTTCTTCCCGGGTATCGTCCACTGCATTATTCCCTCGGGCCGCATGATCCCGGTCGAAGCGGAAGCAGCAGTGCGCCCTTTGTGTATGTCTCTGGGGGCGCCCGCCTGCGGAATCCTGCTGTTCGACAGCGTTCTCGGTTCTTTTACACCGCTGGTCTACGTCGCCTCCACCGATACCGCCGTGTGGGAATCCGGCTGCGGCAGCGGTTCCGCCGCTCTGGCAGCTCATCTGGCGGCAGAGGCCCGCAGGGGCCAGACCATTTCCCTCCGTCAGCCCGGTGGTGTCATCATCGCCTCTGCCACATGGGACGGTGAGAGGGTATCCGCCCTGTCCATCACAGGCCGAATCCGGCTCCTGGAAGATGGGGCAATCACTGTCTAGCAGCGTTTTTAACAAAACGGTGGACCTTAATCCGTGAAAACAGCTAAATGCAAACTTTTCCCGGCCACAGAATTTTCTTTGCATTTTACCGGGAAGTGTGGTATGCTATCGTTGTTTTATGGTGTCTACCTATTAAAATAAGTAATTCACCATCCTCCCTTTCTCCGGAAAGAGCGGGATTCAGAAAGGATGTTTCAACAACTATGGGTCTCATCAAGAAGATTTTCGGCGATTACAGCAGCCGGGAACTGAAGCAGGTCTATCCCCTTGTGGATAAGATCGAGGCGATGGGAGAGGAGTACAAAGCCCTCTCCGACGAGCAGCTGCGCGCCAAAACCGCACAATTCCGCGAGCGCCTTGCAAACGGCGAAACGCTGGATGATCTTCTGCCGGAGGCGTTTGCCGCTGTCCGTGAGGCAGCCGACCGCGTCATCGGCCTGCGCCCTTACCGGGTTCAGCTGGTTGGCGGCGTGGTTCTGCACCAGGGCCGTATCGCCGAAATGAAAACCGGTGAAGGTAAAACCCTGGTGGCAACCCTCCCCGCTTATCTGAATGCTCTGGCGGGCAACGGCGTTCATGTGGTCACCGTCAACGACTATCTGGCAAAGCGTGACTCCGAATGGATGGGAAAAGTCTACCGTTTCCTGGGCCTGAAGGTTGGTCTGATTGTCCATGGCCTGACCTCCAAGGAGCGGCAGGACGCCTATGCAGCTGACATTACCTACGGCACCAACAATGAGATGGGCTTTGATTATCTGCGTGATAATATGTGCATCTATGCCGCTGAGCAGGTGCAGCGCGGCCATGCCTTCTCCATCGTGGACGAGGTGGACTCCATCCTCATCGATGAAGCCCGTACCCCTCTGATTATTTCCGGTCAGGGCGATAAATCCACGCAGCTCTATGATATGGCTGAGATGTTCGTCTCCCGTCTGCAGAAGAAGGTTGTCGCCGAGGTGGACAACAAGGAAGAAGAGGACGCGGACGAGGATTCCGATTACATCGTGGACGAAAAGGCCCGCACTGCCATGCTCACCGCCAACGGCATCGCCAAGGCCGAGCAGTTCTTCCACCTGGACAACCTGTCCGATCCGGACAACTCCACCCTCTCTCACCACATCAACCAGGCCATCAAGGCCCATGGCGTGATGAAACGGGACATCGACTATGTGGTCAAGGACGGCGAGGTCATCATTGTCGACGAGTTCACCGGTCGTCTGATGTTCGGTCGGCGGTATTCCGACGGACTCCACCAGGCAATTGAAGCCAAGGAGCACGTCACTGTCGCCAGTGAGAACAAGACCCTGGCCACGATCACCTTCCAGAACTATTTCCGCCTGTACGACAAGCTGTCCGGCATGACCGGTACGGCCATGACCGAGCAGGAGGAGTTCGGCACCATCTATAACCTGGATATCATTGAGATCCCCACCAACCGGCCCAATGCCCGTGATGATCACCACGATGTGGTGTACAAAACGGTGAACGGCAAGTATCGCGCCATCATTGAGCAGATCAAGGAGTGCCACGAAAAGGGTCAGCCCGTACTGGTGGGTACCGTGTCCATTGAAAAGAACGAACTGCTCTCCTCCATGCTGGCCAAAGAGGGCATCCGCCACAATGTACTCAACGCCAAGAACCATGAGAAGGAAGCCGAGATCATCGCCCAGGCTGGCAAGCTTGGCGCCGTGACTGTGGCCACCAACATGGCAGGCCGCGGAACCGATATCATGCTGGGCGGCAATTCCGAGTATTTGGCCACCGCCGACCTGCGCAAGGCCGGTATGAGCGATGAGCTGATCAACGAGGCCACCGGCTATGCTGAGACGGATAGCCAGGAAATCCTGGATGCGCGGCAGCAGTATGCCGACGCCTTTGCGAAGTATAAAACCAGCATTGCCGATGAGGCCGAACAAGTCTGCGCAGCGGGCGGATTGTTCATCATCGGTACTGAGCGTCACGACTCCCGCCGGATTGACAACCAGCTGCGCGGCCGTGCCGGCCGTCAGGGCGACCCCGGCGAAACCCGGTTCTACCTCTCTCTGGAAGATGATCTGATGCGCCTGTTCGGCGGCGACCGGATCACCAACATGATGGAGAAGATGGATCTGGACGAAGACACCCCCATCGAGAGCCGGATGCTCACCCACGCTATTGAAAACGCCCAGACCACCGTCGAGTCCCGGAACTTCCAGTCCCGTAAGTCCGTGTTGGAATACGACGACGTCATGAACAAGCAGCGCGAGATCATCTACGGTCAGCGTAAGCAGGTGCTCGACGGCAAGGATCTGAAGGAATCCGTCCTGAGCATGCTGCATATGACCCTCTCGGATCATGTCTCTCAGGTCTTCGGCGAACAGCAGGCTCTGGATGCCGCCGGCTTCCGGGAGATGATGCTGGGCCTGGAGGGCATGTATTTCTCCAAGGGCGTATTCCAGTTCTCCGAGAAGGAGCTGACGGAGAAATCCGCTCAGGACTTCATCGATCTGTTCTGCGCCGAAGCTGAAAAGACCTATGACACCAAAGAAACGGAAATCACCGCCCCCATCATGCGCGAGCTGGAGCGAGTCATCATGCTGCGTGTGGTGGACGAGTACTGGATGGACCACATCGACGCCATGGAGGATCTCAAGCAGGGCA
>QKDF01000293.1 GCA_003245395.1 Clostridia bacterium | reverse complement strand
ATGTTGGTTTCGATCCGGTTAAATAAGTCCAGACCGCTTTCTGTGAGTGATATGGTGAGGTACCGTCTGTCCGTAGTATCAGTCTCTCTTTTTACATAGCCGCTGTTCACGAGATTGCTTACTGTCCTGCTCATTGTGCTGTTCTCCAGATTCAGCACTTCGGCAAGTTCATTGAGCGAAATGGCCTTTGCACGACCTATCTCCACAAGAGCATGGCACTGGGCTAAGGATATATTGCTGCAAGAAAGTTCGCTTTCTTCAAGAACACCAAGTTTTCGTTCTAGCTTTCGAATGCTCTCTCGCAAATTGATCGAATTGTATTTTTTATTCATTGCAACTCGCCTCCAAAATTATTGTAATACGCAATAATTGTATATTACAAGTGCTGTTTATATTATATTGGGCTGAGTTTTATCAGCCCATATATTTTGATCGAGGTAGAATAAGTTGCGCAAATTCAAAGAGGTATGAGAAAGGGCACGGTTTGCAATTCTCTGTTAGAATGAAGTTACCACACACCATTCTGAAAGGAGACAGTAAACCATGTCCGAGAAAATTGTACAGTTAAACGAGGAATTAATCAAGGGGTAGATTAAAGAATTGGTCCTAGGGAGTGTAGAAGAGACGCTCAACGGGTTGCTGGAAGCCGAAGCTGAGAACCTGACACAGGCGTCGCGGTATGAGCGCAGTGAGGAACGCCAGGGCTACCGCCGCGGCCACTATAGCCGGAATCTCACCACAACTTCCGGCGACGTCACGGGCTCATTGAGATGTATCTGGCTGGTGTATCTGTGCGCCGGGTGGAAGATATTACGGAGGCACTGTGGGGCGGCAAGGTATCACCCTCCACCATCAGTGAGCTGAATAAGAAAGCTTACGTCCATATTGAAGACTGGCGCAACCGGCCACTGCATGGCGGGAAATATCCGTATGTTTATGTGGACGGCATTTACCTGTGCCGCAACTGGGGCGGTAAATATGAAAATGTGGCCATCTGGTGGCAATTGCGGTCAATGAGGACGGGTACCGTGAAGTCCTCGGCGCTGCCGAGGGGATGAAAGAGAACAAGGCGAGTTGGGTCAGCTTTTTTCAATGACTCAGAGGCTGTGGCTTGAATGGGATAAAGCTTGTCGTTGGGGACAAACGTTTTAATATAAAACGCAAGGACTAAAGCTATCCTTGAGCAGATATAATAGATAGGTGTGGAATGGCAAGATGCCATCTCACATATTACTATTATTTGATGTGACAGATTGTTTTATTCGCATACTCCTAGTAGGAGCTTTCTGCAAAAACCAATCTTTTATATAGAACGAGAGAGACGGTTATAAATGATCATTGAAGTGGCGACCATTAAGCTTTATGCACCGTGGGTTCACTCCTTAAAAGACAAGCGTATGGTAGTAAAAAGCTTAATTAATAAAACAAAGAACAAGTTCAATGTTTCGATTTCTGAGGTGGATGAGCAGGACATTCACCAGACAATTGTGCTTGGACTGGCCTGTGTCGCGGGTACTGTATCGCATGCGGACAGTATGATTGATTCGATCCTGACATTTATTGAGAACAATTTTGAAGCTGAAATTATTGAAGTTCACCGTGAAATCAGATAAGCAGACAGCTAGTTGTAAATAATTTGCACCCAATGTCCAGCTTCGCAGTTTGTTTAATATATGCCTTCATGAAATTGCGAACTTTATTATACACGGCGTGTCCTTTTTCATATCTCTTTGAATTTGCGCAACTTATTCTACCTTATCCTTCAATCTGGCGCTTGCCAATGGAGGGCTGAAAGCCATTTGTCTTCCAAGGCACACCGATCGTTTTCGTCGTTTTTAAAAGACAGATGCCGCAGGTAAAATCCTGCGGCATCTGTCTTTGTCATTATGGAGTGTCTGTTCGCTTTAGCTTTTAATGAATCAGTCCTATTATTCGGAAAACAAATTATACAGTATCTGTGCGAGCTGCGCTCTGGTTGCCGTTCCCGTCGGATTCAGTTTGTCACCGTTCCCATGAACAATATCTGCTGCAACCAGCAGGGTCATGGCATCCTTAGCCCAAGGTTCCATCTGATCCGCATCACTGAAATCGGACAGCGTTTTATCGGAGTCTCCCTGCGGTAAGCGGTCCGCAACCTTCAGTGTATTGTACAGGAGTGTAAACATCTGCTGGCGGGTGATTTCTCTGTTTGGCGCATATAAATTGTTGCCGACCCCGAATGAGATACCGAGACTCTTGGCTGCCGCCAAGTAACCGGTGTAATACGTATCGCCCGCATCGTCAAAATTATCAGTTGGGTTTTCTAGCGGACTGATTCCGCAGGCACGGAGAAGCATGACGAGGAACTGGCCTCGTGTGATTGCCATATTCGGGGAGAATGTATTGGCGGATGTTCCCGATGTGATTTCCCGTGCCGCACAGAAAGTAACGGCATCATAGCACCATGCAGAATCAGCCACATCATTAAATGTTACCTTGTGATAACCGATTACATAATTGGAAAAATGCGTAGTCACAAAGGTAACCGTGCCGGTAGCATTGTCATATTTCCCCTGCATGACCTGAAGTGTTCCGGAGTCATTCACATAATATACCACAATGGCGTTCGGATTTTCATTTTGTCCCAGGGAATAGGGCAGCGTAACCGTGGCGCTGCCGTCGCCAAAGCTTGAAATTGTCTGTCCGTTCGAATTCACGGAGAAGTGATAGACCGGCCGGTCTCCGACAGTCTGCTGCAGCACCGTGCTCAAATCGGACGTATCGACCTGTGCCATCGTAATACGGACATCTCCCTGCGCCGCACTGCCAATGCTCTCGACCGCAGCGGAGTCAAAACTGACGATACCAATGCCGGACGTAATCCGAAGGTCAGCATTTGTACCGGAAGCCAAGCTGTCGAAAGGCGAACCTGGAAGGGTAATTTCCGCGCCGGTTTCGTTCTCGCCGGCAGGAATGGCGATGTTAACAATCGTGCGTTCTCCAGCTGTCTCTGCTTGCCCAGCGCCACTGATCAGCGCCTGCATCGTATTCTGATCCAGGGATGCAGTGGTCGTTCCTCCCGCTGTGGTTCCGGTGACGGAAGCCGACAGAGTCGTAATGGCGTTCGTCCCGGTGCCCTCTGTTGTTGTCGTAATCTGGGGCACAGCCGCGGAGCCACCGGTACTGCCGCCACCACCACCGATATTACTACCGGAGTCGACAAAGCTGAATGCGACGCCGACTGTAACATCAGTGGCCGGCATAGAAAATGTTGCAGAAGCAGATTCGGCATTGGGGAAAGTCGTGATCGGGAGGCCCGCCGCGTCGGCGACCGTCCACTTGGCGAATACGTAGCTTGAGTACGGTATCGCCTTGATGGAAATGGTCTCTCCAGCCAGAGCATCGGTGGTGCTCATCTGAATTTTGCCGCCAACCGGCGTGACAGGTATGGAAACATAGTAAATCTTTTCCGCCGTTGAAGTGATTGACAGGTCATCCGTTACGGCATTTACAACGCAGATCCAGCTTCCGGAAGAAGTTTTGGTAATGCTGCTAAAACCGTTTAACCCATCGGCACCTGCATTGCCGGAAACCTGGACATCCGTAATTCGGTAGCCGGTATCCGGTGTCACCGTAAATGTTGCGGTTGCGCCGTCCCGGACATCGGATGCGAATTCCGGTGAATAACTTTGGGTGACGGATGTGTATGTGCCGGTTTCGCTTACCGCATGGGTCTGAATGTCTCGATAGAACACGAGGACATCACTGTCGGAAGACAGAGTCGGGATGGTATAGGTTGTACCGACAAAATCTCCACCCACATCGTTTTTAACATTCACATTGTTCAATGTCCAGTGATCAACCATTTTCCCGAGCTCGGGAGAAGCGGTGAACGCCAACGTGCTGCCGTTGCCCACGCTGTTGCTGCCGCTGTCAAAAGGCTCTCCGTCTGTGACGGCGGAAATTGTGCCTCCGCCGCCGGAAACGGCGTAAGAAACAGTTGAATATGTTTGCGCCGCGAACGAAACATCAACCGTCCGGTCTCCGGAGATATTCGTCAGTGTCTGGGTCTTGCTGTTTGTCTGCACCAGACCGCCGTCCAGTGTCCAGTTATCAACCATAAAGTTGCTGTCCGGCGCCGCCGTCAGCACAACCGTATCACCGGCAAACACAGGGATGGATTCGCCGGAGGAAACCGGCGTACTCTCACCTCCGTTGAGCGTATAGGAGAGGCTTCCGCGCTCGCCGCAAGCAACTGTTATGGTGTAGGCGTCATTGCCCTTAAATATGGCGTTCACCGTTGTATCCGCACTCAGAGCGGGAATGGTCAGCGTCGACCCATTCGCCACAAACGGCGAACCGGTGACATCCCAGCCATCAAACACAAAGCCATAGGCTGGTGTTGCGATGAGCTGGACCGTTGCGCCGCCTGCAAGATCAGTCAGATCTGTTTGGGACGCACCATTGACCGTAGCGGTGACAGTGTTGCCGGAGTTGCCGAGATCGGTCAGATTGACCGTAATCCCATAGTGTTCATTCTGAGTCTCCGCCTGAATACTTGTATCCGCTGACACGGTAAAAGTATACGACTGGTTGTCTGTGCTCACGCCGGTCGTCACAGGGATGTCGTCCTGCGTCCATTCAGCATCCTCCTTAACTGTGTAGCCGGGCTTAGGCGCAACGGTAACGTTGATATCGCCCTGAATTTCGGCACCGGAAGCAACCGTGTAAGTTTGCTCTTTTCCTAACTCATTGGTCATGGTATAGGTCGCCTGCAAGTCTCCCAGAAGCGTAAGCGTATAGGAGTCTCGCGCAAATACGGCATAAAGGACCATATTGCCGCTGCCCATGGTAATATTGCAGGTATCCGTTCCATCTTCAAGAAGTGTTCCTGCGGGGGTTGTCATGTTTTTCCCGATTTCCGTCAACTGCCACTCCACAAAGTGGTATCCGGCAGACGGCGTGGCCGTAAAGGTAAATTCAGCGCCCTGCTTCGCGACGCTGCCGCTGCTCAGCAGCGTGTCGGACGTACATTCCACCGTCCCCGTGCCCGGAGTTGTCGGCTGGAACAACAGCGTATTTTGTGTGACTTCAAATTCCGCAACAACAGAGACATCCTCGGCTTTCATTTGATACGACAGTGTTGTGCTGGCAGGCTCTGTCTGCGTGCCACTGTCATTTGTAACCAGCCAGTCCTTTACGGCGTATCCTTCATTCGGCGTGGCCTTGAATACCAGTGTTGTGGCATTTGCATAACGCGTTGTCCAGCCAACGTTATCGTTTCCGCTGGGCGTTAAAAGTTCCACGGTGCCGACGCTCTTGCCGTTGAGATCCCTGGCGGAAGCCGTCACCGCATATTTGGGTCCGGTGAGAATATACGTCCCGGACACAAAGGTGATTTTGTAGTTGCTGTACTTACTTCCCGCAGTATCCTTGGGAATTCCGATGATCGTATAGCTGCCTGGGTTAGTTGTGCTGTCAATGGTCACGACATTTCCGGCCGTATTGGTGGCCTGCACTCCCAGACCCAGGTCGGCAATGGTGTCGCCTTCTGCAAGCGTGCTGCCCTCAGCCAGCTTTAAAATAGCCGCCGTGGGTGTCAGGGAATCAGTACCGGCCTCGGCGTTCTGATCCGCAATTCCGACTGTGATCTCTTTGGAATTCACTATGAAATCTTTGGATGCGATCCGGTTCCCGGCGATGGCGGCAAACAGCGTAAAGCTACCGGCCTGGTCGGCCGTGACCGTATTGACCGCAAGATCTTCACTGGTAAATGTCTTGACGGATGTTGGGACACGCGTGAGCGTATACGGGAACCACCAGTGGTAAGTATACGGATTATAGGTATACAACCAATCGTACCGGACAAGCTCATAAGTAACCCCGGTGGTAACGGCGTCAGACTGAGTTTTGCCGTCGCTGTCCTTATACACGCTTGTCAGTGTCGGGGTCAGTGTATCGCCGTATGTACAAGTACTATCCTGCGTCAGTACATAACCGTCCGCATCGCCGGCCAGGTATGTGATGGGAGTCTCGGTAGTCAGCGACTTGAACACGCGGCTTCCTTCATAATATGCCGTGATACTGTAGGCGCCGTCAGGCAGCGGACTGTCGAGCGTGACACTTGCAGTGGATACGCCGGCTTGACCGCTCGGCTCTAATGCGGTCGTAAAGGAGCTGTTGTAATCGGCTCCGGTTACACGGAAGGTCACATTACCCTGGGGTATGGAGGGGTTGTTGGTCTGAGCGGACTTCATGGAAACAGAGAAGCGGGGAACGGTCTGTCCACCATCATCCACATCGACCACGGTGAAGCTGTCAGTCACCACAACCGGCGTGCGCTTTGAATACTGTACAGAAAACGCTTCTGAATAGGCAGAAAGATAATAGCTGTTATAAATGGCATTCACGCGGCAGCGATATTGTCCTTCATCTGCCAGTCCTGCGGAACTGAACGTATAGTTGCTGCTGGTGGCACCGCTGAGATCCGTCCAACCCTCGTCGGTCAGTTTCTGCCACTGATATCTGGGCGTCTGTGTATAGTCGGACATATTTTCCACATTGACGGAAACGGTACTGTTCGTATCCGGATAGACAAGCAGCGCATTGTCGGTCAGACCGGTGATGCTGATATTGGGATACCCTTGATTTGTTTTTGTCTTGGCAGTACATACTGCACTGAGCTCACTTTTCGCCGGCTGGGCGGCCCCAACCACCTGAATCTGATAGTTATACGCCGTATATGGGTCCAGTCCCGTATCGGTATATTCGTAATACTTCCTGCCGCTGGAATCCGCGCCGATGGCACTTGAAGCGGGAACAAAGGCCAACTCATAGCTGCCGTTACCGTCCGGGAACTCATAGTACCGGTATAATTGGAAACCGGCCGCCGTACCGGTGTACGACCAGGTCAGCGTAATCTGCGAATCTGTGGTACCGTTCGAGTCCTGCTCAAAATCGGCCGGCAGCTTTGGCGGAGCCGAAACATCACTCACCAGATAGTCGACCACCGGAAAGCTGACTTTTCCGTTATCGTATTCATAGGAAAAGATCTTCCAGGAAAAACCATAGCCATACTGCTCGGCGTCGGTGGGCATGTTGTATAGCTGCCCAGCGAAACTACTGCCGGACGTGGTGATCGTAACCTTGCTTGAGCCGTGTTCATAGCCCGCGCTGATGCCGAACACAAAATCTCCGGCTCCAGCACCCGCTTTGATATCCACGGTATTGGTATTGGTGAAGCTATGATCTTCCTCCTGGGACATGGAGATTTCCTGCGTTTCGGTGCCCAGCCCGAACCCGACGCCCGAAGGATCGCCGGAATACGTGATCGCACCCTGATAGCCATTTGTGCTTCTGGGGTACGAAGCCGGATCGCCCACAGTATGCTTGAATACGGTGCCGGCAATCTGTGGCAGCGTATCACTGTAATCCGCCGCAATTTTTTCGTAAGAATCCAGTGACAGCACCTTTACCGACGCTGTGTGCGGAATATTGACTGACATATACTGGCTGTCATAACCGGTGATCTCCCCTGTTGTTTCGTTTATGATGGGCACCAGCGATTTGTAGACATAGATTTCCATGGGAATGGAATAAAACGCGACAGCATCCTCCCCCGCTGATGTGGAATAGCTGATGGACTGCTCCAACATTGAGGATTCGGACGTCTCCCATGTCCAGCCGTGCTGATAGGCCATTTCAGCTTCAACGCTTGCGACCTTGACGCCGAAGACCGTGAAATCATGCTCGAAACTGACATATGCACCGATATTGAGTGTATTGGATGACGTACTCCCGGACCCGCTTCCGCTGGTGGAGGTATAGGCCGTCTCCGATTGCATGTAGGTGCTGCTCAGCGCATCATTGTCCAGATCGGCGAAATATGGCGGTGAAGCGATCACGGCCAGCACCTTCGGATCGGTATAACGAATGTAGTGTTGACCCGTATAGGACAGCAGAGACGTATCGCGGTCCGTGTTCGCCTTGCAGTACGACGTGGCCGGGCCGACACCACTCGTACGCTTCACCTGCATGGCATCGCTGCCACCATACACAAACAGCATATCGAGATCATACGGATACGCCGTGGTAATGGTTACCTTGTTGTAAATTTGGAACCACCACCACCACATGTAAGACGTGGTGGTAACTGTACTGCTAACAACAACAGGAACGTAGCATTGCATGACCTGCAGCGTTTCTTTTCCGGAGCCGGTATAGTCAGCGGAAACCACCCCATATTCGGCGTAATACTTCTGATCGCCGTTTGCGTTTTTGTTAAAACTTGCGTTCTGGTCCAGCGCTGACAGGATCGTTAATCCGCTGCTGCCATTTTCAATCAGCAGGCTGTCAAGATAAATACAGGCCGCCTGACCCATACCGTTCATATTGACGGTGGCGATATCGGTTACGCAGGCGGGAGTGCTGTAAAACTTATCTCCGTGGCCCGCCATGACGGTATTGACATACTGCCCATTTTCTTTTTTAAACAAATCGAAGTTCTGGGCCGTGTTCTGAATAAAGCTGTCACTGGTGCCATCATAATTGTAAACAGCCAGGAAGCGCGTATTGATATTGCCGCCGGCAATATCGGACTCCAATTGCCCTCCGAGCACCAGATCGTCCACATTATCCCCATCAATATCGCCGTAGGTAAAGGCGGCGCGTACAATATTGGTATTATTATAGCTTAGGCTGATTTTCTGGCTCTTCTGCAGCATTTTGGAGCTGTCCCCATACAGCACGATGGCCTGGCACGCATTGTTGCTGTCCGGACCGTAATAGTACCCCCAGGTGAGGGCGAGATCCGCTGTGCCGTCCTCTGTGAAATCACCCGCCGTCAGCGAAACCATGTTTGAAACATAGGGAGATTCGTTGAAGTAATATGTCCACTCCTTGACCCAGTCTTCTGTAGTGAGGTAGGTATCGTCGTCAGACGTGGAGGTCAGCTGGAGCTTGTAAATCTCGACACGGGAGCTGCCCTGTTCTGGAACGTAGACGGCCACCTCATCTACTCCGTCGTTGTCAAAGTCACCTGTGGCAACTTTCAGATAATTCTGCATGAGGTAAGGAGATTCTTCAAAATTTTCTTCCATTTTGCTGCCGCTGTTGCCAATGGTCCGGGTTGTGTCAATGAGGGTCATAGCATTACTGCTGACGGCTCCGCTGATCGGGTCGGTAAAATAAAGATACAGTCCGCCGTTGGGGGACAGGTCTCCGGTGCATACGGTGACAATCTGCCCCCGCTCCCCGGCCTGCGCCGCGCCGACAAAGTTACCGGAGGCGGACGCGGTTGCCGCCGCATGAACGGGAGATTCGGAATCGAGTGTTTGTCCTTTTTGCTCACTGTAAAAATCGTCCATGCTCTGGTTCAGGGGGCTATTGTGTCCATACAGAGTATTCTGCATGGTATATGTATCTGTAGATTGATTTCCTTGAGAAACGAACAGCTCGTAAACCGGGTTGATCGTCACGTCGCTCTGCCCGTATGGATTCGTCGTGGAATTCGCGTCATAGCCGTCGGGCAGCTTTGACGTATCGATTCCGAGAGCATCCAGTGCATTCTCACTTCCGATGTCTCCGCCGCTCGCCGCCTCTGCCATCTGTACCGGCAGAAGCGCCAGTAAGAGTACCAGTGCCATGAGGGTCGCCATCATTTTTTTCATTCCTCAAACTCCCTTTCTTTCATTTGCTGCTCTTTTCAACGAATTGGGACCACCGCGGACATATTTGTCCTTTTGAAAGGACCGTTTGCTGCAAGCAGCTTTGCTTTGTATATTGGCTTTAGAGACCATGCGCAGGTCAATACCCATGGGTCAAACTGCCAAATATAGTTTACGGCCCGTATAAAGATTTTGATATTACCCGTTGGGTAATTTTCCCACCAGTTTGGATAATTCCGAAGTATGGCGGAATTGACCTATGCTGATCCCAGGTGGTATAATTTACTA
>QKDF01000274.1 GCA_003245395.1 Clostridia bacterium | reverse complement strand
GGCTCAATTTCCCGGACGCCACCTGTCGGCAGCAACCTGTCCCCGTCCAATGATACTCCTTCCGACGGCAGTTATTTTGCAGGCTACGGGTATACCGAAACCGTCACGGACCCGGTCACACAAGAGATCTATTACGTGGCCAACCGTTCCGACGGCAGCGGCAAGCGTGATCTGTTGGATCAAAACGGAGCGGTACTCCTGTCCGATTACAACGTTTCCGCCTGGAGCATCAGTCCCTACTGGGTTTGGGACGGTCTGATCCCGGCAGTGCGGAGCGGCTGCTTCTGCTACTATAAGACGGATGGCACCTGTATATTCCGCTATCCGATTCAGACCAATACGGATTAAAAAGAGACGGGCTTAGCCCGTCTCTTTTTCTTACTCTTTCACCGTGCCATCGGCATTGAATAGCGGGAGCTTCTCCAAATACTTGATATCGTCCCGGTTCTGGGCATCGCCCTCAGCCAGCACCGCAACGCGGCCCGCAACAGTACCGCCGGCTTTTTCCACCAACGCCTCCATGGCATGAATGGAACCGCCGGTGGAGATCACATCGTCCATCAGCAGAATGCGCTTGCCGTGGATCAGATCCGCCTCGTCCCGGCCCAGATACAACCTCTGAACGCCCGCCGTGGTAATGGATTGATCCTCCACAAAGATGGGGTCTGGCATATAGGCTTTGGGTACTTTTCGGGCAATAAAATACTTCTTTGCCCCGGATTGGCGCGCCATTTCGTGAATCAGGGGAATACTTTTGGCTTCGGCTGTAAATAGATAATCATACTCCTCCTGCGGAACCAGCTTAAGAAGCTCCCGCGCACAGGCAACGGTCAGCTCCGCATCGCCAAAGACAATAAACGCACCAATATAAAGAGTATCCGTCACTTTGCAGATGGGCAGGTCCCGCTTCAGACCTGCAATGGTCATCGAATAGGTGTGCATCAAAACGCCTCCTAAAAACTTGCGCTGTCCAAACACTTTTATTATACAGTCTTACCGGAAAATGTCAATCCAACTCCTGAAAGCGCGCTTCGAAAGCGACAGCGATCCTTCATTTTTATGTCAGTAGTGCACAAATTCCGTCACTCGATTTTTGGTTATAACAAAAACAACTGTCCCATATGCAAAAGTGTCGGCTTGCAACAGCAAAATCCACATGCTATTCTAACAATAGAGGGTCGGTTGAACTTTATGGGTTTATTCAGATTGCCCAAAATTTGAAGGAGGAAGTTTCTGATGAATGCATACCTGAGCAGTGTCATCGAAAACGTCAAAAAGAAGCACAGCGACGAGCCAGAATTTGTACAGACCGTGGAGGAAGTATTCTCTTCCCTGGAGCCCGTGATCGAGCGGCACCCGGAGTATGAAAAAGCAGACCTGCTCAACCGTATGGTAGAACCCGAGCGGATGTTCACTTTCCGCGTGGTGTGGATGGACGACGCCGGCAAATATCATACCAACATTGGCTATCGCTGCCAGTTCAACGGCGCGCTGGGCCCCTATAAGGGCGGTCTGCGCTTCCAGGCCAATGTGAATCCCAGCATCATCAAATTCCTGGGCTTTGAGCAGACGTTCAAAGACTCACTGACCGGCCTGCCCATCGGCGGGGCCAAGGGCGGCTCCGATTTCGATCCCGCCGGCAAATCCGACGCAGAGGTCATGCGGTTCTGTCAGAGCTTTATGCAGGCCCTGTATCGTTACATTGGGCCGGATGTGGACGTACCTGCCGGCGATATGGGCGTAGGCGGCCGGGAAATCGGCTACCTGTTCGGAGAGTATCGCCGCCTCAAGGGCGCGTTTGAAAACGGCGTTCTCACCGGCAAGGGCTTCTCCTTCGGCGGCTCTTTGATCCGTCCGGAGGCCACCGGCTACGGCGCGGTGTATTATCTCCAGAACGTCCTGGCACACGAGGGCGAAGATATCAAGGGCAAGACCATCGCCGCTGCCGGCTTCGGCAATGTGACCTGGGGCATCTGCCAAAAGGCAATGCAGCTGGGCGCCAAGGTCGTGACCCTCTCCGGCCCCGACGGTTATATCTATGATCCTGATGGCGTCGCCACCCAGGAGAAGGTGGACTATCTGCTGGAGATGCGCGCTTCCGGACGCAACAAGGTCAAGGATTATGCCGACAAGTTCGGCGTGGAGTTCCATGCCGGCGAAAAGCCCTGGGGTATCAAGGTTGACGTCATTATGCCCTCCGCCATGCAGAACGACGTTCACATGGAGCAGGCCAAACAGATCGCGGCCAACGGCGTGAAGTATTACGTCGAAGTCGCCAATATGCCCACCACCAACGATGCGCTGAAGTTCCTGATGGAGCAGCCCGGCATGGTCGTGGCTCCCTCCAAGGCCGTCAACGCCGGCGGCGTGGCCGTCTCCGCTCTGGAGATGTCTCAGAACAGCGAGCGTCTGTTCTGGACCGCCGAGGAAGTGGACGCGAAGCTCCACGGAATTATGAAGACCATTTACACCATGTCCGTCGAGGCCGCCGAAAAATACGGCCTGGGCTATAATCTGGTGGCCGGCGCCAACATCGCGGGCTTCCTGCGTGTGGCTGACGCCATGATGGCTCAGGGTATTTTCTAATCACTTTCATTCTTCATCCCATTGCCGTGCAAAGCCCCG
>QKDF01000297.1 GCA_003245395.1 Clostridia bacterium | reverse complement strand
AATAAACAAAATAACTTTAAAAAATCATTGCGAACTGAATGGCGACCATGTAAAATAAGACAAAAGCGATGGAGACTTTCTGGATTTTCTTGTTTACATGGCCGGCTAATGAAGAAAATGTAAACTTCCAGTTTGATGTGTTTCAAAAATAGTCTTTGATTGGGTGTTCATATGGTAAGATTGCTCATAATTGCAGATGATTTCACAGGCGCACTGGACACCGGGGTTCAGTTCGCCGCGTATGGCGCCAAAACTCTGGTGGAGACGAATCCAATGTACGACTTCACCCGGACGGCCTCTGGAACGGAGGTGCTGGTGCTCAATGCCGAAACCCGGCATCTGTCCTCCGACCAGGCCTATGCCGTGGTATACCGGGCCGTGCGTGAAGCCAAGAGCGTCGGTATTCCCTACATATATAAAAAGACGGACTCAGCCCTGCGGGGCAACATCGGCAGTGAACTGGCCGCGGCCATGGACGCTGCGGAGCTGGACCGGATGGCTTTTGTGCCCGCTTTCCCCGTTATGGGACGGGTCACCCGAGGGGGTGTTCACTATGTGGACGGCGTACCCGTGGCCCGGAGTGTCTTCGGCCGTGACCCCTTCGAGCCGGTGTGTTCCTCGAACATCCGAGAAATTGTCGCAGCACAGACGGATCGCCCAGTGGTACTGCATCCGGAAACCACCTCCGCCCGAGCGTGGAGGCAACCGGGTATTCAGCTGTACGACGCGGATACCGATGAGGACTTGTGGGAAATCGCCCAGAACCTGACGCTGGAAAGCTTACATTTGTCTGCCGGCTGTGCTGGGTTTGCCGCTGTACTGGCCGAGCTGCTGGAGCTCCGGGGTGAGCCGACCGAGATTCCACCGCTGATACCAGCGCTGTTTGTGGTGTGCGGCAGCATCAATCCCGTCACCCAGCTACAGTTGGACACGGCGGAGCAGAGCGGATTTGTCCGGTTTCGCCTGGGACTTCTGGAAAAACTGGATCCTCTATGGCTGGAAAGCACCCGCTGTCAGCAGGCGGTGCGAAACTGGCTGGACGCTGCCAATCATACCCGCCGTTGTATTCTGGATTCCAACGACCCGGACGGCGGCGTGGAGACCGATGCCTTTATCCGGCTCCAGGGCCTGACAAAAAAGCAGGTGCGGCTGCGTATTTCCGAGGCACTGGCAACCCTGACACGGCGGCTGGTGGACGGCGGTTTAAAAGCCACTCTGATGTGCACTGGCGGCGATACGCTGTTGGCGCTGATGCGGGAGATGGGCGTTACGGAGCTGACACCGGTGTGTGAGCTGTTTCCCGGCGTGGTACTCTCCTCTTTTGCCTATCAGGGCAAAGCTATTCCCATTATTTCAAAATCCGGCGGCTTTGGTACGCCAGACTTGCTGTGCAGCCTGGCTGCGCTTACGGGCGCCGTTGAATCAGGAAGGGAACACATATGTTGACAAAATATAATCTGAAGCTGCCCCACGCCGTCTTTAGCGGCGAGGACGCGCTGGACAACATTCCGGCCATTCTGACCGAAAATTCCGTCTGCCGTCTGGCAATTTTCACTGACAAGGGTATTGAGGGCGCGGGCCTTTTGGACCTGCCCATGGCCCAGGTCCGCAAAACCGGTACGGAAATCATCCTGTTGGATGATCTGCCGGCAGAGCCTTCCTATCTGGAGGCCCAGAAGCTGGTGGACCAATGCAAGGCCAGCGGTGCGGACTTCATCTTGGCCGTAGGCGGCGGCAGTGTCATGGATACCGCCAAACTTGCCAGCATCTTGATGACCGACGAATACGGTATTCACGAACTGTTGGAGACCCCCGGCCGGGCGCATAAGTGTATGAAAACTCTTATGATTCCCACCACTGCCGGAACCGGCTCCGAGGCCACGCCCAACGCCATCGTAGCCGTACCGGAAAAGCAGTTGAAAATCGGCATCGTCAATACCGAGATGATTGCAGATTACGTGATTCTGGACGCGGAGATGATCCGGAAGCTACCCCGGAAAATTGCGGCAGCCACCGGAGTAGACGCTCTGGCCCACGCCATTGAGTGTTTTACCGGCAACAAGGCCAACCCCTTCAGCGACCTGTACGCCCTGGGCGCGCTGGAGATGATCCTGGACAACATCGAGCGAGCCTGTGACGATCCCGAGGCTATGGACGCCAAGCGGCAGATGCAGATCGCCAGCTTCTACGCCGGAATTGCTATCACCGCGGCGGGCACTACTGCCGTCCACGCCCTGAGCTATCCTCTGGGCGGGAAGTATCACATCGCCCACGGCGTATCCAACGCGATTCTGCTGGCTCCCGTGATGCGATTCAACGAGCCCGCCTGCCGTGATCGGCTTACCATGGTGTATGACCGCTGCTTCCAGGGTGAAGCCCGGAAGCAGGAAGAAAAGAGCGCCGCCGTCATCGCTCGGCTGGAGGCTATCGTCAAGCACTTGGACATTCCCACCAGTTTACAGGAGTTTGGTGTGCCGAAGGGGGATCTGGAGGATCTGGTCCGCTCCGGTATGGAGGTGCAGCGTCTGCTGGTGAACAATCCCCGGGAAGTGACAGCCGACGATGCCCGCCGGCTCTATCAGGAAGTTCTGTAAAGGAGACTGAGATGAAAAGCATTATCCCACCTATCCTAACACCCATGTTCGACGACGAGCGCGTCAACGAGCAGGAGCTGCGCAACCAGGTCAACCGCATGATCGACGCGGGCGTCCATGGTATTTTTGCCTTCGGCACCAACGGCGAGAGCTATGCGCTCACCGACGCGGAGAAGGAGCGGATTCTGGAGATCGTGGTGGAGGAGACCGCTCACCGGGTCCCGGTGTACGCCGGCTCCGGCTGCATCACCACGACCGAGACCATCCGTATGAGCCGCCGGGCCATGGAGCTGGGCGCGGACGTGCTGTCGGTGATCACGCCTTATTTTGCCGGCGCGTCCCAGGAGGAGCTCTACCGCCACTATCGGGAGGTAGCCGACGCGGTGGATCTGCCCATCGTGCTCTATAATATCCCCGTGCGCACAGGCAACGCCCTGTCTCCCGCCACAGTGGCCCGGCTGGCAAAAGATGCCCCCAACATCGTGGGCGCCAAGGACTCCAGCGGCAATTTCGACAACCTCAAACAGTACATTGAGCTGACGACCGGGCTTGACAAAGACTTCTCCGTTCTCTCCGGCAACGATTCACTGATCCTCCCGGCTCTGGTATTCGGCGGAAAAGGCGGCATCGCCGGCTGTGCCAATGTGTTTCCTCACACCATGGTGGCTATTTATGAAGAGGTTATCGCCGGCGATTTGGAAAAGGCCAAAGAGGTGCAGGACAGTATCCGTCCCCTCCGCGACTGCTTCAAATACGGCAATCCCAATACCATCGTCAAGCTTTCAACAGGTCTGCTGGGCTACCCCGTGGGCGGGTGCCGTCGACCATTCAACTCTCTGTCCGATGAGGGCATGACCCGGCTGAAAACCGTGCTGGCGGCGTGCACCGCCAACGGCCTGAATTGAGGTGAACGCCATGAGTCCCTTACCGATCCTGGGTATCTCCATGGGCGACCCCTTCGGCAATGGACCGGAGATCTCTGTCAAGGCCCTCTCCGATCCGGCGGTTTATGAGCGCTGCCGCCCTTTAATTGTGGGCGATGTCAGCTGCATGGAGTACGCCGCCCGGGCCGCCAAGGCCGCCTCCGGAATTGAGGTCGGCATCAACCCCGTCCGTGCCGTATCCGAGGGGAAGTTTCAACCCGGCACCATCGATGTATATGACCTGGGGCTGATCGCACCGGCCGATATACCCGGCGACCCGGCTGCCCCCGCGCCTTTCGGCCTTGGTGCAACGAAACTGGGCGGCGAAGCTGCTTTCCAGTACGTCAAAACCGTCATTGAGCTGGCCATGGCCGGCGAAGTGGATGCCACCATCACCAATGCTATCAGCAAAGAGGCTATCAATCTGGCGGGCCACCACTACAGCGGCCACACTGAGATTTATGCCGACTTCACTCACACCTCCAAGTACACCATGATGCTGGCTCATGAGGATCTGCGGGTTGTACATGTGTCCACCCACGTCTCGCTGCGCCAGGCCTGCGATCTGGTAAAAAAGCAGCGGGTGCTGGACGTCATCCGCATCGCGGACGCAGGATGCCGCGCCATCGGGATCGCACATCCCAAAATCGGCGTGGCGGGCCTGAATCCTCACTGCGGGGAAAACGGGATGTTCGGTACCGAGGAGATTGAGGAGATCCAGCCCGCCATTGACGCGGCGCTGGCCGAGGGCATTAATATCCCAGAGAAAAAACCCACGCCGCCGGACACGGTGTTTTCCAAGGCGCTGGGCGGCTGGTATGACATTGTGGTGGTTATGTACCACGACCAGGGGCACATCCCTCTGAAGGTCAAGGGTTTTGTATACAATAAGGCCGAGGGACATTGGGACGCGGTTGCGGGCGTGAATGTAACACTGGGACTTCCCATCATCCGCGCCAGTGTGGACCACGGTACGGGCTACGGCCACGCCGGAAACGGGCGCGCCAACGCCCTGAGCTTGCTCAATGCCATGGATTACGGCATTCGCATGGCCCTAGCCAAACACGCAAACCCATAACTGAAGGTCGATACAGCTGGTTGTCAGCTGTGAGATGAAAAGAATTGAGGAGGAAATGAAATGTTTAAGAAGATCTCTGCATTATTTCTGGCAAGCACCCTGATGCTCTCCCTCCTGGCCGGCTGTGGTTCCGGTTCCAGTTCCAGCGCGGCATCCTCCGGCTCCGCCGGCAGTACCGCTGCCAGCGCCTCCGGCTCTACCGGCACCTCTGGTTTTTCCGGTACGACCTTGGTCTTTGCTTCCGACGCGGTGGGTTCCGGCTCCTACAACATCATCGTGGAAATGAGCAAGGTTCTGGAAAATAAGGGCGGCTTCGGCCTGGTGGATGTACAGCCCATCAGCCCGGGCGGCATGGGCGCTCCCTATCTGTTCGCCGATAAAAACGTCAGCATGGCCTTTGTCAACGGTGCTCCCGCCAAGTGGGCCCGCGAAGAAGGTACTCTGGGCAAGGGACCCACCAGCGGCTACTCTGCCATCATCGGCGGCCTGACCGCAGTGAGCTACATCAACTGCATTTCCAATGATTTCTTGAAAAAGTACAACGTCTCCACAATCGAAGAAATCTTTGAGAAAAAGCTGCCCCTGCGCATCGGTTGCTCCGCGGTCGGCTCCATGGACGCACAGGGAGCCTATCTGCTACTGGAG